>CAVJKK010000283.1:0-2471 GCA_963649855.1 Anaerovoracaceae bacterium | reverse complement strand
CTTTTAATTCGATATAATTTTTTTCTATATATTTATACTCGTCCACAAAAAAGCGATGTAAAAAATAGAGGAAAGTTATGCCAAAAATTGAAGTAAACGAAAAACTGTTTTTTAATCTTCTTGGAACAAAATACGACTACGATACTCTGGAAAAGAAACTTACGTTCGGTAAGGCTGAGCTTGATGAAAAGCCGGATATGTCACAGAGGGAAGATGAAAGAGTTATAAAAATCGAATTGAACGACACAAACCGTCCTGACTTGTGGTCAACAGGTGGCGTAACCCGTCAGCTGAGAATTCACGAAGGTGCAAAACGTTCAGACTATTCTTCGTTTATGTCCAGAAAAGGCAGCATAAAAGACTGCGGAGACAGAATTGTAACTGTAGACCCGGAACTCGAAAAAATCCGTCCTTACATGGTCAGCTTTGTAATTTCCGGCAAACCGATTGACGACCCTATGCTCAAGGACATCATTCAGACACAGGAAAAGCTTGCATGGAACTTTGGACGCAAAAGACGTTCAATTTCTATGGGCGTTTACAGAATTTCTGAAATAAAGTTCCCGGTTCATTATAAGGCAGTAGACCCGGATACGACATCTTTCGTTCCTTTGCAGTGCGAACAGCCGATGACCTGCCGTCAGATTCTTACGGAACATCCGAAAGGAAAAGACTTTGGCTGGATTATTAAAGACTTTAAGAAGTTCCCTGTTTTGACAGACGACAAGGGCGAAATAATGTCGATGGCACCGGTAATCAATTCTGCAACGCTTGGAGCAGTAAAGGTCGGCGACAAAGGTCTTATGGTAGAACTTACCGGCGACAACATGGAAAACCTCATGCTTTCTGCAAACATCGTTGCCTGTGACTTCTTCGATGCCGGCTACGAAATCCTTCCAGTAAAAGTAGTTCATCCTTATGAAACAGCGTTCGGAAAAGAAGTCGTTGCTCCGTTCTATTTCCAGCCTTCAACAAAGGCAACGCTCGCCGCAATCAACAAGAAACTTGGAAGCGATTTTACAAAGGCAGAAGTTCTTGACGCTCTTGCCCGCATGGATAACGACGTTACGGCAAAAGATTTTGCTGCAACGGAAGCAACATCAAAATACCTTAAGACAAACAAAAATGACGTTGAGTTCGTTCTCAATCCGCCGCCATACAGAAATGACTTTTTACACGAAGTTGACGTAATTGAAGACGTAATGATTGGAGTCGGACTCGATAACTTTGCTCCAATCCGCCCGAGTGATTTTACTGTAGGACAGCTTTCTGACGTTACGGTGTTCAGCCGCAAGGCAAAAGAAATCATGGTTGGTCTCGGTTACCAGGAAATGATTTTCAACTACCTTGGTTCAAAAAGAGACTACATCGACCGCATGTGCGTAAGTGCAGAAAACGTAATTGAAATTGCAAACCCGATGAGCGAAAACTATCAGTTTGTACGCCCGTCGATTATTGCAAGCCTTCTGCGCGCAGAAAGTCAGGCAGGACAGGCAGTTTTCCCTCATAAGATATTTGAAATCGGTAAGGTTGCCTTCCTTGATTCTTCAGAAAATACGGGAACGAAGACGATTCAGTCGCTCGGTTTCATGACCGCATGCAACAATGCAAACTTCAACGACCTTGCAAGCGAAGTAAGCACAATCCTTTATCTTCTCGACCACAAATACGACGTAAAGGAAGTGGAAGATCCGCGCTTTATCAATGGACGTCAGGCAGCAATTATGCTCGATGGAAAACAGATCGGTGTGTTCGGTGAAGTTCATCCGCAGGTACTTGAAAACTGGGGAATTACCGTTCCTTGTGTAGCAGGCGAAATCGACGTTGAAGCATTGATGCCGAAAGAAAAGCCTCACACAAAACCGGTTGCAAAGACAGAAACAAAGACTGCCGGCAACGTAAGCCCTGCAGAAACAGATCCAGTTGCATATTTCAACAGCCACATCGAACTTCTGGTTGCAAAGATTGAAAAGGTAGAAACAAACCCTCAGGGTGATAAACTTTACATCGAAACGATGGACGACGGTTCAGGTACACCGAGAATCATTCAGTCGGGACTGCGCCCGTATCTGCGTGAAGATGAACTGCTCGGAAAGCACGTAATCATTGCAGCAAACCTTGCACCACGCAAGATGAAGGGCGTAGAAAGCCGCGGCATGCTGCTTGCAAGTGATTACACGGAAGACGGAAAAGAAAAGGTAGAACTTTTAACTGCACCATGGGCAGCACCGGGAACAGTGATTACGCTTGAAGGAAGCGAACCTGGCGAAAAACCGGCAAAGATAGACATTGATAAATTTGCAAAGGTTAGCTACCAGATTAAAGACCACAAATTTGTAATTGCCGGAAAGACAGCCCTAGCAGCCGGAAAACCAGTTACAACAGAAAAATCAAATAACTGCGACGTTCAGTAAGCAACTAGACGCAGACATTTAGAAACACTCTGCAGTGTACGCTGCAGAGTGTTTTTT
>CAVJKK010000282.1:0-2914 GCA_963649855.1 Anaerovoracaceae bacterium | reverse complement strand
CTGCTCCACCGTAGTAAATTTTTTAATCAACAAATTCTGGTGCTTTCAGAATAAAGAGCGCGCGGCAAAGCAGGCAGTCATGTTTTTTGTGCTTTTCGTCTTAAAAATGAGTGCAAGTGCTGCCCTTGTTTCCGCCCTGTCGTTTATAAAAATCCCGCTGGTCGTATTAAAACTCATCGTCGATTCCATTTTGTTTTTCGTAAGCTACATAGTCCAGAAAAAACTGATTTTTGCGTAAGGTATTTCTTTGAGTGCGGGCAGCTTTTTTTTGTGCGTACTACAGATTGAGCAGGGACAGTACATTTTAAGAATGGTGTACGTACAAAAAGCGAATTATTTTGTACGTGTAGAAGAATTTTTTTGTACACAGACAAGCGGAAGGCTATTTGCAATTTTAATATAACACACGTCCTGTCCATTCTACGTTGAGTGTGCTGTCTTTTACTGTGATAAGGTTAAGCGAACAGTTCGGAAATTTTACTGCCCAGTAGTCTTTCAGTTCGCGGCCGTCGGCGTGCATTAAAAGGGACTGCAGGGTGCCGCCGTGCGTTACTACCAGAACATTTTTTGTGTCTGTGTTTTCTAGCGGCAGTAGTTCGTTCTGCCAGAAGTCTTTTGTTCTTGCAAAAACGCTTCTGAAGGTTTCGGCGTCTTCGGGTGGCGCGTATTCCGGCGGATTTTCAAAGAAATTTAAAATGTAGTTCAGTTCCGGGATTGTCCTGCGTTCTTCGCGGGTGGCGCCTTCTGCCCTGCCGAATGCAAATTCAATTATGCGCTCATCCTTTATGATTTTTTCTGAGGTAAAGCCGCTCATGAGTTCTGCTGTTTTGACGGCGCGCTGCAGCGGGCTTGAATAGACCCTGTCAAAAGCGATTCCCTGCTGTTTTAAGGCGAGTCCTGTTTTTTCTGCCTGTTCTGCGCCGTGGGCGTTGAGCGGTATGTCCGAGCGCCCCTGGAGTTTTAACTGTACGTTCCAGTCAGTTTCCCCGTGGCGGGTAATGTAGATGTTCAGTTTATTTTTCATTTTGTTTTTGTCGAATAACGTTGTTATGGATGCTGTTGCGTTAGGGATGCTCGCGTGCAGGCACGCTGAGAGTTTGCGGCGCAAACTCCTTATTTTCGTGTGCGCAAAATGCGCACGACCTGACGCTGTTGCGTCAGGGATTGTAAGGGCGCGCGGAGCGCGTTGCGCAGCAATGGAGGCGAAAGCCGGAACCCTGAAAAGCCCGACCCGCAGCTTATGCTGCGGGGGACGCCCTTAAACTACTCTTTTCCGTTCCAGCAGTAGGTACAGAGTTTTGCGTGATCCAGTCCCGTGGAATCGAGCATGTCGTCGAGGCGGTGGAAGCGGAGCGTCGTAAAGTGGAGCTGCTTGCGGATTTCTTCCTGCATTTTTGCGTATTCCGGGGTGTCCGGGTCGCAGTATCTGGCAAGCGTTTCTTCGCTTACGTTGTCGCCTTCAAACTGTTTTACGACGCGGCGTGCGATTAAGTCCATTTCGCTCTTTGAACGGCTGAAATTCAGATATTTGCAGCCGAACATAATCGGCGGGCATGCCGGGCGGACGTGTACTTCTTTTGCGCCGCTCTGATAAAGAAAGTCCGTAGTTTCGCGGAGCTGGGTTCCTCTTACGATTGAATCGTCGATTAAGAGAATGCTTTTGTCTTTTATGAGCTGGGGAACGGGAATCAGCTTCATGTGTGCGATTAAGTTGCGCTGTTCCTGGCTTGTCGGCATGAATGAGCGCGGCCATGTCGGCGTGTATTTGATGAACGGGCGTGTGAACGGAATTCCGGCTTCGTTTGCGTATCCGACGGCGTGTGCAGTTCCAGAATCCGGAACGCCTGCTGCACAGTCTGGGTGAATGTCTGCGTCCCTGTCGCGCTTTGCGAGGTATTTTCCGCAGTTGTAGCGCATTGCTTCTACGTTTACGCCTTCGTAGCATGCGGTCGGGTAGCCGTAGTAAATCCACAGGAACGTACAGATTTTCATTTCTTTCTGAGGCTGCTGCAGAACTTCGTAGCGGTCGGCGGTAACATAGACGATTTCTGCAGGGCCTAGTTCGTGTTCGTCCGTGTAGCCGAGGTTCATGTAGGCAAAGTTTTCAAAGGAAAGACAGTGTGCAAGGATTGAACCTTTTGCGTCTTTCTTGATTCCAATCTGAAGCGGAGTGCGTCCCATTCTGTCGCGCGCGCCGTAAATTCCTTCCGGGGTGGCAATCAGCATTGTGATTGAACCTTTAATCTTCTGCTGAACGTACTGGATTCCTTCAACAATCGTCTTCTGCGTGTTCAAAAGGGCTAAAATCAGCTCTGTCTGGTTGATTTCTCCGCCGCTCATTTCGAGAAAAGCCCCGCCGTTATCAATCAGTTCTTTCGTAAGTTCATCTTTGTTTGTAACGATTCCGACGGTCGTGATTGCAAAACGTCCGAGGTGAGAATGTGCCATCAAAGGCTGAGGTTCATAGTCGGAAATACAGCCTATTCCAACCGGACCTTTTATCTGGTCAATGTCTTTTTCAAATTTAGTTCTGAAAGGCGAGTTCTGAATGTTGTGAATAGCGCGCTGAAATTTGCCTTCGCGTGTGTAAACTGCAATTCCGCCTCTGCGCGTGCCAAGATGCGAATGATAATCAGTTCCAAAAAACAAATCCATCGAACAATCGTCTTTGGAAGCAACGCCGAAAATACCGCCCATAAATGTACCTCTTAAAATTTTTATGCAAATGCAACAAAAATAAAGCGCAAGTATAGTTAAATTCTGCAATTTTTACAATCAAGCACAGAACCCCGGCTACGGCTATTTGACAATTTATTTAGCCTGAATGTCGAGTTTTTGAAGTACTGTGTAAATTGTCAGAAAAAGGCGTAGGGAGGGGCTGGCACAAACAGAGCTTGGCATACTTGCCTCCTCT
>CAVJKK010000281.1:0-2917 GCA_963649855.1 Anaerovoracaceae bacterium | reverse complement strand
CACAAAGGCATTGCTTCCCGGCGTCTGCTTTTTTGGCGTGCCTTTGCGGTTTGTGCCTGGTGTGGCGTTATCTGTCAGAGCCGGGGCTTCTGCAGCGTCTGTGCTGTCGCCATGCGGGGGAATTGCGGCTTCCGTTGAATAGACGCACTTTACCTGTTTTATTCCGCGTTTTTTCAGTTCATTTCGCATGACGCGGGCAAGCGGACACACGCTTGTTTTTGAAATATCTGCAACGTGCAGTTGTGTCGGGTCAACCTTGTTTCCTGCCCCCATGCAGCTGATCACGGGAACTTTTTCTTCTTTTGCCTTCGCGATGATTGCAATTTTTCCGGACACCGTGTCGATACAGTCGATCACGTAGTCGTACTGTGTAAAATCAAACTGAGAAGCGTTTTCCGGCAGAAAAAATGTCTTGAATTTTTTAACCTTGCAGGCAGGATTTATGTCGCGGATTCTCTCTTCGGCAACGTCAACTTTATCCCGCCCGATTGTAGAATGAAGGGCAAACAGCTGACGGTTCAGGTTTGAAAGACAGTATTTGTCATCGTCAACAATATCGATTGCCCCTACCCCTGACCGCACGAGCGCTTCCACGACAAAACTTCCGACACCGCCGATTCCAAAAACAATGACGTGCGCTCCGAAAATCTTTTCCATATTTTCTTTACCAAAAGTGAGGCACGTTCTGACAAATTGCTCCAGCATTCGCACAGTATAATGATTTTCCGGACAAAATTCGAGTTTTTGCAGGTGGATGCCATAACAATATTGACAACTAACAGTCGCGTTTGTAGACTTGTTTTTAGTAACATTGTGTTACTTATCCCGAACAGCTTTTTTCCCGGAGGTTATTCACGATGAAAAAATCAATTTTAATTTTAGGAGCAATGATGATGGCAGCAATGGCAAATGCAAAATCAATCGTAGTTTATTATTCAAAAACCGGCGAACAGTACGGCGTTGGCGTGATTAAAGAAGGCAACACTGCAAAAGTCGCAAAAGAAATTGCTTCACAAACCGGTTCAGACATTCTGGAACTTAAAACCGTTAAAGAATACCCGGAAGGCTACAGCGAAACCACAAAAATTGCCCAGAACGAACTTCGCGAAAATGCCCGCCCTGAACTTTCCTCAAAAATCCCGGATCTTTCACAGTATGACACGGTTTATTTAGGCTACCCAATCTGGTGGGGAAATGCCCCGATGTGTGTTTACACTTTTCTGGATGCGGTTGATTTGTCCGGTAAAACCGTAAAACCTTTCTGCACAAACGAAGGAAGCGGAGCAAGCGGCACTCAGGCAAAAATTCAGAAGGCAGCGAAAGGTGCGGAGGTAAAAGAAGTTCTTTCAATCCGTGGGACTGTGGCACAAAAAGATGCGGACACGGTGAAAAAAGAAGTCAGCACCTGGATTGGAAAATAGATGGCTTAAAAAATAGTCCCCCAAGCCCTAAAAATGGTACTACGCCATTCCCATTATCATCTTCTGGATTTTAATAATCTGGCTTATTGTAAAAGCGATTTTGTTTTAGGAAGTAAATTTGGGCGTTCCCCGTCGCAGGCGTCGGGTCGGGCTTTTGCGTTATAAGAGAAAGAGAGAATCTTGTCATTCCAGACCTGTTTTCAGAATCTCTGCAAAATTTACTGTAAGTGCTCTTTCTCTTTCCGTTCAGCCACGCTTCGCGTGTCCGAACCGCTTCGCGGCTGCAATCCCTAACGCAGTATGTAAATTTTCTTGACAATTAACAGAATATTTCGTAGCCTTTTTATAAATAACAAGACGTAACTTATGAAAAGGAGAACTTCTTATTATGAGCGTAAGTTCAAAATCAAACGAAAAAATTGTTCAGACAGCGGGACGGGCGGCCCTGGGGGATTTTGCTCCGGAGTTTGCACATTTTAACGACGACGTGCTTTTTGGCGAAAACTGGAACAACGGTAAAATCGACACGAAAATGCGGTGCGTTGTGACGGTCGTGGCACTGATGGCTCAGGGAATTACGGACTCATCGCTCAAATATCATTTGGAAAATGCGAAGAAAAACGGCGTTTCTAAGGACGAGATTTCTGCAATCGTAACGCACGTGGCTTTTTACGCGGGCTGGCCAAAGGCGTGGGCGGTTTTCAACATGGCAAAAGAAGTGTGGTCGTCAGAAATGACAAAAGAAGAATTTGAAAAAGTCGACAAATTTGGAATTGGCTTACCGAACGACGCTTTTGCACAATATTTTACGGGAAAATCTTACTTAAAACCACTTTCGGACGTAAAAGGCGGCGAAACTCCGCTTTTCAACGTTACATTTGAACCCGGCTGCCGAAACAACTGGCATATTCACCACGCAACAAAGGGCGGCGGTCAGGTTTTAATTTGCACGGCAGGAAGCGGCTGGTATCAGGAATGGGGAAAAGAGGCGGTTTCGCTTGAAGAAGGCAGCGTGGTTGTAATCCCGGCAAACACGAAGCACTGGCACGGTGCCAAAAAAGATTCCTGGTTCAGCCACATCACTTACGAGCCGGCAGGCGAAGGCACAAGCAACGAATGGCTTGAAAGGGTGAGCGATGAAGAATATTGCAAACTGTAAAAATCCGCTGAAGTTTTTGAAGGTTTCGATATAGCAAAACTCTGTTAAAGTAAGAGGTGGTTTTCTCTTAAAAATTGTGTAAAAATTCTTCCGGCGTTACTGCCCTTACGGGAGAATTTTTATAGTCTTTGATGTTTCTTGTGATGATGAGCTTTGCATTTGCCTTTTTTGCACAGCAGGCTTGAAGTGCGTCTTCAAAATCTGTCATGGGAGAATTGAACGCCTGTTTTATCTGCATTTTTGTTACTGAAAGGATTTTGAAACTTGCAAAAAAGTTTTCTACAACAGACTTTTGGGCTGTAGAATCCTGGAATACTTTTCTTGTTATGTACATTGT
>CAVJKK010000280.1:0-2918 GCA_963649855.1 Anaerovoracaceae bacterium | reverse complement strand
TTTCCGGTCCGCACATTGAAAAAGAAAGGGTTGCACAGCTGGTTCACTTTGGAGTTGCCAAATATTTTACAAAACCGATTAAGTTTGACATTTTCTTTGAAGCCATCGGTCAGATTCTGCGTTCTGCCTTTTCAATGGACATCACGCCGTGCGTGCTTGAACTTCACCTCAACAAAAACATCATTTTTATAGAAATTGCGCAGGGAATGAACCGCGAAAAGATGTCCCTGTTAAAATACAAACTCACGGAGCTGATGGACAAAAACCGTCTCGACAGTCCGAAAGTCATAATAATGATGACAGATCTTGCCCTGAGTTTTGTTGACGGCTCAAACCTTGAACTTCTTTTTGACAACGTTCTTGCAGACAAAAGGATTGACCGCAAAAACGTAAAAGTCCTTTCCCTCGAAGAATTTGCAAAGGATTTCATTGCCGGTCACAGCGAATACTCAGGGATTGAAGTTGTTTCCGACCTGAATCAGGTCTTGAACTCCGTTGTTGAAGGCGGAGCTGCATCTTCAATTCAGGACATTATTTCTGACCAGATTCTTGCAGACACGGGAACGACGGACGAAGGTTCGGTAGAAATGCGCTTCTATTCCGATTCAGGTGCGGGCACGGCAGACAAGAGCGAAGAGCCTTCCGGGCTGAACATTGCAATCGTTGACGATGACGCCGTTGTCCGCCAGCTTCTTTCAGTTGCCTTTAAGTCAATAAATGCAGAGTGCGACGTTTTTTCAAGCGGACAGGAATTCCTTGCAGCCGTAAATTCAAAAAACTACACCCTGATTGTACTTGATATTTTTATGCCGGGAATAAGCGGTTTTGACATCCTCAACAACTTAAAGCAGCACGGCATAAAAACTCCGATTTTAATCTATTCTCAGGCTTCTCAGCAGGATGTAATCCTTCAGGCAATCTATCTGGGCGCAAAATCCTACCTGATAAAACCACAGAAAACAGAATTCATCATTCAGAAAGCGCTCGAAATCATAAATGGAAAAATCTAGAAAAACAAGCGCACTCGACGAAGCAAGCCGCTACCTTGCAAGCACTCTGCACGAAATCAGGACGCCGATTCAGACGATAATCGGAACTTCTGAACTTCTGCAGGAAACAAACATGGACAGCGAACAGCGCGAATACCTGCGGCAGATTCAGTTCAGTGCGGACGTTCTCCTTGAACTTGCAAACAACATCCTTGACTTTACGAAAATCCGTTCCGAAGAGTTCAAACTTGAGTCCGTTCCTTTCAACATCGTCGAACTTACGGAACAGGTCGTTGACCTTATCAGCATAGAAGCCTTTAACCGCGGGCTTGAAATAATCACCGACATCGATTTTTCAGTTCCTCCAATAATAACGGGCGATCCGGTGCGCATTCAGCAGGTCATCTTGAATCTCCTGAAAAATGCCGTAAAATTTACGAACAAGGGTTACGTTCAGATTGAATTGAAAAAAGACGGCAGAAACCTTCATTTTTCAATTTCCGACACGGGAATCGGCTTGAAGAACGAACAGAAGAAAAAACTTTTTACAAACTACTATCAGGGCGACATTTCAACTTACCGGAGATTCGGCGGAACCGGGCTTGGACTTTCAATCAGTAAAAACCTCGTAACCCTGATGCACGGTCAGATTGGCGCGGAAGCGCGGAAAGAAGGCGGGTCATGTTTCTGGTTTTCGATTCCGCTTGTTGAACCGCCAGAGTTTGCAGAAAACAAAAAGGGTGAATGGCTTTCTTCCCTTAAAAATGCAAAAGTTTTAATCGCTGATGACAACGCACTGGCGTCTCAATCCCTCAAAAATATCCTGACTTCCGCGGGAATAAAAGAGATTGTCACGACTCAGTCCGCAAAAAATGCCCTGGACTTAATCTTAAGCGCAGAAGCAGACGGAAAACCTTTTACGTTCGCCTTTATCGATATGATCATGCCGGGCTTAGACGGCTGGCATCTTGCAAACAACATTCACAACGAACCGAAAATCAAAAAAGCGCCTGCCCTCTATCTTCTTGTTCCGGAAGGTCAGATGAAGAGCGAAGCAAAAATGAAAATGCTCAACTGGTTCAACGGCTATCTTTACAAACCGCTCAAACGCAAGAAAGTTTTTGAACTTTTAAAAGACGCGGCAGACAAAAAACAGGACGAACTTGAAGAATTTGAACTTGCGAATGACGACACAATCGCAACTCTCGAAGCAGTCGACGAAAGCGGAATCGCAAAAAATAAAAAGATTCTCATTGCTGAAGACCACCCTGTAAACAGGAAACTTCTCGAAACTTTTCTGCGCAAATACGGAGCGGATGTTTTTCTGGCAGAAGACGGGCAGCAGGCAGTTGAGCAGATTCAGAAAATTCCGGAAATCGATTTGATTTTCATGGATATTCAGATGCCGGTCAAAAACGGAATCGAAGCAACAGAAGAACTCCGCCGGACAGGCTACGAAGGAATCATAATTGCATGTACGGCAAACAACGACAAGGACGATTTTGAAGCATACAAGAGCTCGGGAATAAACGACATAATCGTAAAACCGTTCAAGCGGGAAACAATCCGCAGCATCTTAGACAACTGGATTCCGGTTATGGATCTGCCGGTTTTAAAATCAATCACAACTCTGAACGCAGACAGCATAGACAGCAAAAAAGCCTGGGACAGGGAAGAATTTTTATCTTCAACCTTCAACGACAGGACCGCAGCGGCAGACATTTTAAAAACCTTTATAGCACAGACTGAAAAGTTTATTCTTGAAGCACAGGAAGCCCTCAAAACGCAGGACTTTGAATCTCTGCGCGCGATCGGACATTCCCTCGCCGGAAGTTCAGGTTCAATCAGCGCAAAGGGGCTCGAAGAATACGCAAGAAGGCTGAATCTTGCAGCAAAATCAGGAGACACGGCAGGCTGTCAGTTTAATAT
>CAVJKK010000279.1:0-2921 GCA_963649855.1 Anaerovoracaceae bacterium | reverse complement strand
CTTTAAGAATAAAGGAAATCCTGAAAGATTTTGAAATTTCCGTTCTGCCGCTTGTAATAACCGAAGGCTTTGGGATTGATGAAAATAAAACGCTTGTCATTCAGGAAAATGAGATTTTCGGGCGCAGAAAGCATGTTCCAAAATCACTCGGGCACGTAAAAAGTCAGGCAATCGATACTTTTGTTGAATTGAACGAGGGCGACTACGTAGTTCACGTAAATTACGGAATAGGGCAGTTCAAAGGAATTCAGCGCGTAAAGGCAATGGGGAACGAACGCGATTACATCAAGCTTGAATATGCTGATGAAGAATTTGTTTTTGTTCCGATTGAGCAGGTCAACCTGGTTCAGCGCTATATTGGAAACGAAGGCGAAAAACCGCATCTCGACAAAATTGGTTCAAAATCGTGGGAAAACCGCAAGAATAAAGTTAAAAAAGCCGTTGAAGATCTTGCAGAAAAACTCATCGCTCTTTACAGCCGGCGGCAGGCTTCAAGAGGCTATCCGTTCCCGAAAGATAACGAATGGCAGACTGCCTTTGAAGCAAGTTTTCCGTATGAAGACACGCCGGATCAGTACACGGTAACGCAGGAAGTAAAGTCTGACATGGAAAAGGCTGTCCCGATGGATCGTCTTTTGTGCGGTGACGTTGGATTCGGCAAGACGGAAATTGCGATGCGGGCAGCATTTAAAGCCGTGATGGGGGGAAAACAGGTCGCTTTCCTTGCACCGACGACAATTCTTGCAGAACAGCATTATGAAACCTGTGTTGAACGCTTTAAAAATTTCCCGGTTACGATCAGGCAGATGAGCCGTTTTGTTTCTCAAAAAGAACAGAAAAAGATTCTTGCAGAACTTGAAGAAGGCAAGGTTGATATTTTAATCGGAACTCACAGAATCATCCAGAAGGACGTAAAATACAAGGATCTTGGGCTGATGATTATAGATGAGGAGCAGCGGTTCGGCGTAAAAGACAAGGAAAAACTCAAAAGTCTGAAGGCGAACATCGACTGTCTTGCAATGTCGGCAACGCCGATTCCACGTACGCTTCACATGAGTCTTTTAAAAATCCGCGATATGTCTCTTTTAACGACGCCACCACAGACCAGAAAGCCGGTAGAAACGATCGTTGCAGAATACACGGATGAAAAAGTCGCACGTGCAATCAGGCAGGAAACAGACCGTGGCGGACAGGTGTTCTTTCTTCATAATCGTGTTGAATCTCTCGAAGAAACGCGCCTTAAGCTCCAGCGGATACTCCCGGAAATGATGATAGAAACTGCACACGGACAGATGAGCGCAGAAGAACTTGATGACATTTTCCGCCGTTTTAAAATCGGGGGATTTCAGGTTTTGATTGCAACTACGATCATAGAAAATGGAATCGATATTCCGAATGTAAACACGATTATCATTGACCGTGCAGATATGTATGGGGTAAGCCAGCTTTATCAGCTGCGGGGGCGTGTAGGGCGGAGTGACCGCAAGGCCTATGCGTATCTTTTGTACCCGGAACACAAAGTTTTGTCGGAAGTTGCCATGAAGAGACTGCAGGTAATTTCAGATTTTACGGAACTTGGAGCCGGATTCAAGATTGCGATGAAAGACATGGAAATCCGCGGTGCAGGAAATTTACTTGGGCGCGACCAGAGCGGAGACGTTTATTCAGTCGGATTTGAACTGTATGTAAAACTTTTGAGCGATGCAGTTGAACGCCTTACAAGTCAGAAAGATTACGAAGCACAGAATGAAGTCCTGATGGAACTTGAATATACCGGATTTATCCCTGATACATATGTTCATTCAATTCAGACAAAAATGGAAATCTACAAGAAAGTTGCAGGCATTCAGACCAGCGGAGAACTCGACAAGATGTACAATGAACTCGAAGACCGGTTTGGTCCGATTCCTGAAGAAGTTTACAGCCTTTTGAGCCTTGCAGAAGTCCGGATTATTGCAAAAAAACTGAATATTTCAACGCTACGGGAACGCAAAGGAGAAATTACGGTAGAATTCGGCAAAGTAACGAATATCAAAATCGACCGTCTGATGAAACTAATAAAAGAAAATTCAGGAAAAATCCGTCTGGACAGTACGCACCCGAATCAGATAATCCTTTCCGCCGGAAAAGTCGGCTTGAAGGAAAAAAGCGAATTCTTAAAGGAAAAACTGGAAACACTGCTGTAAAAAGGTTTCAGACGAAGATACAACTTTGTCGGTAAACGTTTTTTTCTACTGTTGTCTGGGATTGTAGTCTTTGATTTCAACAGGTACGCCGTTTTCCCAGATTTCTACTGTGCCTGTCGGAACATCAACAACTCGCTGGATTAAACCGCCTTTCCAGAACTCCCAGTGGTTGGGATATTCGATTGCTGGCGTCGTGTCGTCTGGACTGTCGAGAAAGCCGTTCTTGAATGTAAAAATTACGAGGACTTCCTTACCGTCGATGAGGTCTGTCCGTGAATTTCTGCCTTCCATAATTTTGTTGTTATTGCTGCTGTCAGCGAACTGCTCAAGCTGGTAGTCTTTGTAGATTGAAACAGACTTTCGATAGAGTTCGTTCTGTTCAAATTCAGCTCTTGCTTTTTTGATTTCTTCTTCCGTGTAGATGTAATCTGCCATAGTTCAATTCCTTGTGCGGTAAAAAAAACTTTTACCGCAGCTTTTTTAGTTTTTCGGCTCGTAATACTTGCCTTCGTTCCACCATTCCTCGTAATTTTCCACAAGGTCAATTACGGCTGGTTCATTCTCACAGTGTAACACGCCGTTTTTCCAATGTTCAATGTGTGTGCCGTGCGCAAGTTCAATCGCAGGTAAAACATTGCCGTCGGTGTCAACCGTGTCGTTCAGATAGCCGTTATTCTGCGTTAATCTTAAACCAACTTGGAAAGCACAGATTTTAATAATCGTGTTTTCGGTACG
>CAVJKK010000278.1:0-2925 GCA_963649855.1 Anaerovoracaceae bacterium | reverse complement strand
TTGAGCGAACAGTTAAAGTCCCAGTCGTCAAGGTCGTGCGTTACGGACATTACGAGGGATTTGAGTTTAAAACCGGAATCTTTCCGCTTTTGAGTATCATTAAAGGCAAAGGAATTCAGAAGGTCAGTAAAGAAACTTCTTTCTCCGCCCCTGTTGTAATAATATTCATAATCTGAATCAGGGCAGAAATATCTGTAGATTACGCTGTTGCGGCTTTCCGAACTGAATGAAAGGTCAAGAAAATTATTCACCTTAAAAGTCAGTTTCGGAATGAATACAAAGTAACTGCTCGTCGGACGCAGAAAATCGTAGACAAGGCTTGTTGAAAGGCTCGGCGCAAAAGAAATTCTGTCAGTCCACTTTTTAAAGGTTTTTGAAGGCGTCGTGTACGCAAAACTCAGGGAATACGGATGGAACGATTTGTCACTCTGCGTTACCCAGCCCTTTGCAATATCTCCGTCTTTTTCAAATTTGTAATTCGTGCTGTAACTCATCGTATAGGCAAGCTGCGCACCATAACCGCTCAGTGAAAATTTGAACGAATCGTGTTCTTCTTCTTCCCAGTCGTAGACATAGGACTGAGACATCGTCAGTTTGCTGTTGAAGAGTTTTACTGCAAGCGACTGAGAAACGTCATTTTTTACCCACGTCGAATCAGTTGAACTTTTTTCCTTGATTCCAGTTCCAACTGAAAAAGTCGTGTACGGAAAACCAAGCGTAAGGACTCCGCTGTAAGAGTCAACCTGCGGAGGAAGCGTCATCGTAAGGGAAAGCTGCTGTGAAAAATCCCCTTCGTTTGCCGCAAGAACAGTGTTCAGGTTGTGGGTCGTAACGCAGTCTTCGTCCGTCAGATCCATCGTAAGGTATTCCCACTCGGGATTGTTTACGTCATCGCTTATGTATTTCGTCTGAATCATCTTTACGGTCGTATTCCACGTAATCGCCGTATTTGAAAAATGTTCCGTGTAATAGAAAGGCTTGAACGTAAGAGCATTCGTGTCCGTCAAATCGAGTTTGCGGGCATTGTAGTCAGCCTTTTTAATCGAATTCATCGAAGATTCAGAATATCCGCCCTTTGAGGTGTCGCTGTTCATGTAAGGATGCATCTGATAGACCGGGTTAAACGTAAAAGTGTCTGAAAGTGAAAGGAAATTATCCTTGATGCCGAGACTGCTCGTGAGCGTCGCAGGAGATTTTACCTGTACGTAAGTTGAACGGATTGTCTGCCAGTCAAAGTCTTCCGGGCGCGAAAGGTTTTCCGAAGAATACAGAAGCTGGGAAGTAAATTCCGGCGAAATGCTGTAGCCGAGTTTATATGTAATTCCGTTCAGAGTTTTTGAAGAAGCCCCTGTCGTCGCAATTACCGGAAGGACGGATTCATCAAAAAGAATTTTATTTTCTTCTTCGTCACCGGCAGCGTCTTCTCCCGCGGTTTCTGAAGGTTCACCGCCTTCTGTCGTTTTATCATCCTTTTTTTCTTCCGTGTCTAAATCCGCCGGCGGCAGAAGTGAAAGCGTCGTCGTCTGTTTTTTTGTCGTCGTAGAAGAACGCGGATATTCGATGAGCGTTCCTGAAATCTTTGTTGAAATGCTGAAAGGCGTAACGGAACTCGGATAGTAAAAATACCGTTCCGGAGTGTAAAGTTTCCAGTCAGTGTCGGCTGTGTATTCGTTGCGGTCAGAAAGGTCAGCAGAAATCGAGCTGAATGCAATTGAAGAAGCAAATTTCGAAACTGAAAGCGAAGAAACGTAAGGCTTTATGAAATCAGGAAGTTTGAAAGTATACGAACCATTGAGATTCCACGAAAAAGAAGAAATCGTTGAAACGTCATCTTCGTCTGTCGTGTCAATTCCGGAGATGAGGAAGTCGATCCAGTCCATCGTTTCGGCACGGTTGTTAAAGTCATAGTCAAAATATGGGTCTGAATAAAGCGGCATGCTCAAAGAAAGGCTGAACGGAGTCGTTATCGCAAGCTTCAAGTTAGCCTGATACCTGAAAGGCAGCGTCATTCCCATAAAATTTGAAGAATCCGAAACTTTGTCGCCGGCAGCATTGTAAGCCGTATAAAGGCTGTCATTCTGGAAAACAGTATTGCTGAAGCCGAGTTCCGTGTTGAACGAAAATTCTGAAAAATATTTTTTCGGCTTGATTACAACGTCAGTTCCAACCATTGTTCCAAGGTTTGCGTAGTAATCCGCCATAATCTTTACATGGTTCGTCGTATCGCCCGAAAAATCCGCATCAAGGTTATGAAGGACAATTCCTTCCCGGACCTGCTCTTTCATCGCTCCGGTTTTCATGAAACTGAACGGATTTATCTTTTCATCATCGTCATCGCTGGAAGAATCGTTTGTAGACGGCGCATCTGCAGGCTTGCGTCCGTAGAGGTAAGTCGTCGTGTTGATGAAATATCCCTCGCGATTTTTGTAGCCCATCGCAGGATTAAAAATGAGTTCATCCTTCGGATAATAGAACGCCGGCAGATAAACAAGCGGAACGCGCCCGACGTAAAGAAGTGCCCCTAAAAATGCAAATTCTCCGCCCGGCAGAAGCCAGATTCGTCTTGCCCGGATTTTCCAGTGGGGATTTTCGTCATCGCAGAATGTAAGTTCGCCGTTTTTAAAGGCAATCGTTCCGCCGGAATCCCGCCCGAAAATATCGCTTGCAACGATTAAAGTTGAACCGGAAGGCAGGTTGATTGCATCGGAAGATGTCTGGACAGCGCGTCCGTTATCGAAAATGCCTTCAAAAGTTGACGTATTGAAAAGAAGGCTGTTTGCGGTAATTTTTTCACCGCCGGAAGAACCGCCCGACTGTTCAAGTGCAACGTTTCCTTCGGCGTAGAGCATTTCTGAAGTGCGGTTGTAATTTACCCTGTCTGCACTGATCGTCGTCTTGTCGTTCACACGCGAAACGGAAATTACG
>CAVJKK010000277.1:0-2928 GCA_963649855.1 Anaerovoracaceae bacterium | reverse complement strand
TTGTCTCAACCACGCGGCTCGTGGCAGGTTCCCGGCGAGAGGCTATTTGAAGTTACTAAAATGAATTGAACAAAAATGATGACAGAACCGACCGAGAGCCTTTTTTTATGACAGTTAATTGCAAAAACTCGAAGTTAAGGTAAATAACTTCACTTTATATGAAAACTTATACTTTTAAATCTGATTCAAAAATCCGTCTCGACGAGCTTCTGCGGCGTGAACTTCCGCCTGTTCTAGGTAAAACTGTTTCCAATTCCAAAATCCGGCGGCTGATTGTTGCGGGGGCGGTTTCCGTCAATTCAAGGCAGATCCGTATTCCGGGCTTCCTCGTTTTTGCGGGAAGTACGGTCTGTGCCTGCATTGAAGACGAAAAACTTTTCTACGAAAAACAGCCCGACGACATCTCCTTTGAACTGACTGAAAAAGATGTCCTCTACGAAGACGACTGCATTATCGTTGTAAATAAGCCTTCTCACTTTCCGACGGAAAAAACGATGGTAGATTCGCGCGATAACCTTCACGCTGCCGTCGTGCGCTATCTTTTTGAAAAACAGAAAATTGCGAGCCCGAATGCAAAAAATCCGCCGTACTGCGGAATCATGCACCGCCTTGACCGCGACACTTCAGGCGTAATCCTCTTTACAAAAACGCGCGAAGTAAATGCCGCCTGCCACGACATGTTTGAAAATCACACGGCAAAAAAAGTCTACGTTGCGGCAGTCTCAAAAATCCCCGAGAAAAAAGAGTTTACGGTTGATTTTCCGATGGGCAGGATAAGCCCGAAAGGTCAGAGCGCAAAGTGGGGAAAAGTCCCGGAAGAAAAGGGCGGTCTAAAAAGCCGTACTGATTTTGAAGTTCTGCCGGCGCAGAGCTCTCTTACGCTCGTTGAATGTCATTTGTACACCGGGCGCACTCATCAGATCCGCGTTCATCTTGCGTCTGTGAACCTTCCGGTTTTGGGCGATGAACTTTACGGCGGAAAGCCTTACGGGCGGATTATGCTGCACGCAAAGTCGCTCACGTTCCCGCATCCGAAAAATGGCGAAATGATTACGGTAAACGCTCCACTGCCGGAGGAATTTTTAAGGCACTGAGTTTGTGCCGTGAAAATCCCTTCACTTTTATAATTTTGCTATTTCCGTTATTATTTTTTTATGGTAATTGTTCTCAAAAATGACGCGAGTGAAAGCGAAAAGAAAAATATAAAGTCGCTCCTAAAGTCTAAGAATTTTAAAATAAATGAAGTCAAGGGCGAAGAATCGACGATTCTGGCTGCGGTCGGACGTCTTGCGATGGATGTCCGCGAAGTTGAAGTTCTGCCGGGCGTTGAAAAAGTCGTTCCCATTTCAAAACCTTATAAACTTGCAAGCCGTGAATTCAAACCGGAAAATACCATAATCGACATTCCAAACAACCGCGGTCAGATTATCCGTGTGGGCGGAAGCCGTCTTGTCGCGATTGGCGGACCGTGTGCCGTTGAAAGTCGTCAGCAGATGATGGATGCGGCGGCGGCGGTTGCTGCGAGCGGGGCTACAATGCTTCGCGGCGGTGCTTACAAGCCTCGTACTTCGCCTTATGCTTTTCAGGGACTGGGTGAAGAAGGCTTGAAATATCTTAAGGAAGCCGGAGATAAATACGGGCTTCCCGTCGTTACGGAAATCGTTGCTTCGGATTACATTCCCGTCATGGAAGCGAATGGGGTTGACGTGTATCAGGTCGGTGCGCGCAACATGCAGAACTTTGAACTTTTAAAGAGGCTCGGAAAACTCGGCAAGCCCGTAATCTTAAAGCGCGGACTGTGCGCTACGATTCAGGAATGGCTCATGTCCGCAGAGTATCTTCTTTCGAGCGGTACGGACAAGGTAATCCTTTGTGAACGCGGAATCAGGACTTACGAAACTGCAACCCGCAACACGCTTGATTTGAGTGCGATTCCCGTTTTAAAAAGCCTTACTCATCTGCCGGTGATTGTTGACCCGAGCCACGCTGTAGGGGTGCGCGATAAAATTCCTCCGATGGCTCTGGCGGCAGTTGCAGCGGGGGCGGACGGAATCATCGTGGAAGTCCACTGCCACCCGGAACAGGCTCTGTCTGATGCGGCTCAGGCTCTCTATCCCGAACAGTTTGATAAAATCATGCGCGACATCGAAACTCTTGCTCCCGTCATGGGGAAGCAGGTTGCCCACATCCGTGCGGAAGAAAAGAAAGATGCCGTGTGTGCTGATGAAAATGCAAAATCCCGCGTGCTCTGTGCTTTTTCAGGCAAAAAGGGCGCGTATGCGGAACAGGCGGTTTTCAACTATTTTGAAGACGTTGCCGAACCTGTGGAAACCGATTCTTTTGACGAAATCTTCCAGCAGGTTGTTGACGGCAAGGTTCAGTACGGAATGATTCCGATTGAAAACTCCACTGCCGGTTCAATCTACAACAACTACGACAATCTGACGCGGTATGAAGACATTTCGATTGTGGGAGCGGTTACCTTGAGGATTGAACATTCGCTTTTAGCGCCGAAAGGTGCAACGCTTGAATCGGTAAAGCATGTTTACAGCCATCCGCAGGGGCTTGCCCAGTGTTCAAATTTCATAAAGCAGAACGGTTACAGGACGGTTGATACTGTTTCTACAGCCACCGGCGCGGAACTCGTGAGCGAAAAAGGCGACGTTTCGTGTGCGGCAATCGCAAATGCACGCAACGCAGGACTTTACGGCTTGAAGGTTTTGAGGCAGGGAATAGAAAACAACCCGAACAATTACACGCGCTTCGTCGTGATTGCAGCAAACCACACAGGCGGAGAAACAAGGCATTTCGGCGAGCAGAAACCGAACCGCGCAACCCTCATGTTCTCCACAAAGAACGAAGCCGGTGCACTTTACGACGCGCTCGGAACCTTCAAGAAAGCGGGCTTGAGCATGAACCGCCTTGAAT
>CAVJKK010000276.1:0-2936 GCA_963649855.1 Anaerovoracaceae bacterium | reverse complement strand
GTTTTTCTCGGTGCAGAATGTGAAGACTGTCTTACGTACGCAGTTCAGGCTCTCGTAACCGGACAGAAAGAAATGATAGAACGCGCAATGGAATGTGAAAAAGATACAGACGTCAAAAAACGCGAAATCCAGGCGATGTGCATGAAAATCCTTCAGCAGCAGCAGCCGGTCGCAGGCGATCTGCGCATCATCAGTGCGGCGCTCCGCATGATAGTTGACATGGAACGGATCGGAGACCAGGGCAGCGACATCGCAGAAATTTCAGAGCACATCGATTTTACAAAAAACGAATACAACAAGCTCATCACGCAGATGGCAGACGTTACAATCAGAATGTTGAACACGGCAGTTTCTTCATTCGTAAAGCGTGATGCTGCACTTGCAAAGACGGTTGATGAAATGGACGACGAAGTTGATGAACTTTTTCTCCGCGAAAAAGAGATTCTTATCGACATGATGAGCGGGGAAAAACGCACTGACCGCAAGACCGCCGAACAGACGCTTGACGTTTTGATGATTGCAAAATACTTTGAACGCATAGGCGACCACACGGTAAACATCGCGCACGCAGTAGCAGGAATGATGCTGGCTTAAAAAAGTTCATTTCCGGGAGTTATTGATATGAAAATTCTGATTACCGATGACGAAGAACCAATCAGGGAATTAGTCAAATACAACGTAGAAAAGGCAGGCTACGAAACGGTCTGTGCAGAAAATGCGCTCACGGCAGTCCAGCTTGCACGTTCAGAACAGCCTTCGCTCATTCTCCTGGATTTAATGCTTCCTGACATGAGCGGGCTTGACGTCTGCCGGATTTTAAAAGGCGATGACGCAACCTGCACGATTCCAATCATCATGGTGACCGCAAAAACAGAAGAAGCAGACATCGTCACCGGGCTTGAACTCGGCGCAGATGATTACATTACAAAACCCTTCTCCCCGAAAATCCTTGTTGCCCGCATCCAGTCGGTGCTGCGCCGTCTTGAAACACAGGGCAGTGCAGCCGCAAAAACAGACACTTTCCAGGCAGGCCCTCTGGTTGTGGACGTCCTCCGCCACGAAATTTCAGCATTCGGCAAAAAACTGGACTTTACCGCGACGGAGTTTGCAATCCTTGAGCATTTAGTGCGCCACGCCGGACAGGTTTTTTCGCGCCAGCAGATAATCAACGCAATCAAGGGCTCGGACTACCCGGTAACGGAACGCGCAATCGACGTCCAGATTTTAAGTATAAGGCACAAACTTGCAGACGCTGGCTGCACGGAACTAATCGAAACAATCCGCGGAGTCGGCTACAGAATGTACGCTGACGAATAGCCCGGATAGTAGTGGCGCCGGAGGCGTTGGCACTTTAGTGCCAATGGAGCGCGAGCGGAACCACGGATAGCCGGAAAAAGCTCCATAAAAGGGGGAAAATCAAAATGAAAAAAGACAGGACAGTTTCAATCGCTTCGCTTTTATTTCTGCTGAACGGACTGATTATCACCTGCGGTTTTATCTATCTTCTTGCGCAGAACATGATTACAGTGCGCGCGGTTGCAGAAAATCAGACGGCGGAAAACATGCGCATTTTCGGCACTTCACTTGTGCGCGGGGTAACGGAACATCTTACCGATGAAGATTCTTTCCTCAAAAAGTTTGATTTCAGAGACCAGAACAAGGATTTCCGCATTACGGTAATTGCTCCCGACGGAGTTGTAATCGGGGATTCGGAAGTTGAAGACATTTCCACGCTTGAAAATCACAGATACCGCGACGAAGTAAAAGAAGCGCTGAACGGAAAAGAAGGAAAGTCGGTTCATAAAAGTTCCGTTTCAAAAAATGACGTAATGTACTATGCCCTCCCTCTTCCGACGGATGAAGGTTTTTACGCGCTGAGGCTTGCAGTTCCGCTTTCGGCGGCAGTTTATTTTTCAAAGGCGGCGCGCGACAGAATCATCGTTACGATGTTTACGGTTTTTGTGGTGATTACGCTTTTGACGTTCATCGTTTCGGCGTTCATCGTTCATCAGATTAACGAACTTGAAGAACTTTCTGCAGAATACAAAAACGGCAATTTTGACGCGAAGAGCACGGTCAACAGCCCTAAGGAACTCCGCAAACTCGGAAGGCGGATGGAAGTCATGGCGACGGAAATGAAGAGGCTTGAGCAGGTGCGCAAGGATTTTGTTTCCAACGTCTCGCACGAACTTAAAACTCCCGTTACGTCGATTACGGGTTTTACGGAAACGCTTCTGGACGGTGCGCTTGATGACAGAAAGACTGCCGTTCACTTTTTGCAGATTATAAATGCGCAGAACAGACGGCTCATGGCAATAATTGAAGATCTCCTGACGCTTTCCCGCCTTGAAAAAGACAACCGCAAGCCTGAAACGATGAAGCACGACATCACGGACGCAACAAGACACGTCTGCGCGCGCTTTAAGGAAAAGGCAGAAGCAAAGAACATGAAACTTACGTGCTCGGTTGACCTTTCAACGCTGACGGAAACAAGAAAAGAACGCCCGGTTTTCTGCATGCTCAACGAAGGACTTTACGACGAAGCACTCGGAAATTTAATCGACAATGCAATCAAATACTGTCCGGAAAATACTGAGATTGAATGTAGTATTCAGATGGTGCAGGGGAAAAATGCAGTTCAGGTTGCAGTTGAAGACAACGGGGCTGGAATCCCGGAAGAATTCCGCGAGCGCATTTTTGAACGCTTTTACCGCATAGACAAGGGACGCAGCCGCGACATGGGCGGAACAGGACTCGGACTTTCAATCGCAGCGCACATCATAAAAGCCCACGACGGAAATCTGTACGTAACCGACCGCCAGGACAAAAATCACGGCGCAAGGTTTGTAATCGAACTTCCGGTCGTAAAAAAATAATAACTCTAATTTCGAGTTTTTGAAATTAGCAGTTTAAAAAAAGGCTCTCGGTCGGTTCTG
>CAVJKK010000275.1:0-2949 GCA_963649855.1 Anaerovoracaceae bacterium | reverse complement strand
AAGTACGTGCGGTCTGCAGAGTTTCGGATAACGTTTTGCAAAAGTACGTGCGGACAGCAAACGTTACGCACAGGCGGTTTGACAAGAAAAATCATTTTGAATATTGTTTTAAACCGACCGTAAAAACGAAAAACGACATACTGGAGAAAAAAATGCTTGAAGAATTAAAAGAACCGATTGACACCTTAAAAAACGACATTTCAGGCGTCTGGGGGCGTCTTTGACCACGCTGCAATCGATAAAAAAATAAAGGAAACTGAGGCTTTGACGGCTTCGCCTGATTTCTGGAATGACACTGAAAATGCCCAGAAGGTGATGAATCAGCTGAAATATTTAAAAGGCAGGGTTGAACCGTGGCGCGAGCTTATTGCCCAGACCGACGACCTTGAAACCCTCTACCAGCTTGGAATTGAAGGCGCAGATCAGAGCGTTGAAAATGAAGTGCGTCCTCTGCTTGAAAAAGCACAGAAAAAATTTGAAGAACTTTCAATCTTAAATCTTCTGTCCGGGGAAGTTGATAAAAACGGCTGCTTCCTTACGATTCACTCAGGAGCAGGCGGAACTGAAGCCTGTGACTGGGCTTATATGCTAAGCCGCATGTATATCCGCTGGGCTGAACGCAACGGCTTTAAAATGGAAACGGTTGACCTTCAGGAAGATGAGGGCGGAATAAAATCAACGACAATTCAGATTACGGGCGACTATGTTTACGGAAAACTCAAGGGGGAGGCGGGCGTTCACCGTTTAATCCGCATTTCTCCGTTTGATGCAAATGCCCGCCGCCACACGTCATTCAGTTCGGTTTTCATCTTCCCGATTCTCGATGACACAATTAAAGTTGACGTCCGTCCTGAAGATTTAAGGGTTGATACGTACCGTTCGGGCGGAAAAGGCGGTCAGCACGTAAACAAGACGGATTCTGCCGTGCGCTTTACTCACCTGCCGACGGGAATTGTCGTAACGTGTGATTCTGAGCGTTCACAGCTGATGAACCGAGCAACTGCGATGAGCATTCTGAAGGCAAAACTCTATCAGTACTACAAAGAGCAGAAAGAAAAGGAAAATGCAAAATTCGGTGCAGAAAAGAAAGACATTTCGTGGGGAAACCAGATCCGCACTTATGTTTTTCAGCCGTATACGATGGTCAAGGATCACCGCACAAAGTACGAATGCGGAAACATTCAGTCGGTAATGGACGGCGACATTGACCAGTTTATAGACGCATATCTTCAGGCGCAGTGGAAAGGACTTCCCGTAAGTTCTGAAGATTCTGACGAAGACATGTAAGCCAGGGGCACTGTGCAGTGAAGTTTCCGGGAAGGTTTGTAAAAAAATCAGTTTTTCTCCTCTTTCTTGCGGTTTTGAGTCCGCTTCAGGCTGATACGTGGACGCTCGCCTGCCAGAAATTTACGTTTTCGCAGAAAGGGGCGGATTCTTCCGTAAATGCGCGGATTGCGACTGTCCTGCCGGAGCTGATTCTTGAACAGATTGCCCAGAACGGAATCCGCTCGGTTTCATTTCAGGAGCAGCTTGACCGTGAACTTTACGCTTTGCAGACAGAAAGGCTTTCTCTTTTTCTGCAGCTTTCAAAGGAAACTAAAACGCGCGATGCCCTCGTCCTTTCAAAAGACAAGCCCCGCGAACTGAAAAAGAGCATAAAGGAAGAACAGGAAAAGATTGAAGAAATCGAAAAGAAAATCGACGAAAACCTCGACAGCGTAAAAAAAACGCAGGAAAAATATCAGAAGCAGATTGCGCTCGAAAACGAAGAAAATCCGCAGCAGAAACACGAAAATCCGCTGTTTTTTCTGGAGCGTCCTTTCAGGCTTTTTGAAAAAGACGAAGAACGGCTGGAGAAAAAAACAGAGACCGTTGAAATCTACAAAAATGACAACACGAAACTCTTTGCTCCGTCACAGAAGGCACTTAACGAGGGAACTGAAAGTTATGCCTTCAACAAGGAAGTTACGGACGCAAAAATCAACGGGCTTTTAACCGGAGAAATCACCATTTTCGGCGAATATATTTCAGTCACGGTAAAGCTTTCACTTTTTCCGGGAAACAACTGCACGGCAACCGTTACGGAAGTCGGAAATTCAAGTGATTTGATTTCCATTGCACAGAACATAATGCGCGGTCTGACGCCTGCCGTTGCAAATTCAATTCCCGTAAAAATCAAGGTTGAAATTGAACCGCCACAGGCGCGAAGTACTGCCGTTGTCAGCGTTGACGGGGTTATCGTTCCTTTAACCGATGATATTGTCGTGGATGCGGGAATTCATTCCGTTTCAATTTCTGCAGGCGGTTACGAAAAACAGACCGTAAATTATGCTTTTGCGGGGGAAGAACTTTTCATCGTAAAGACGACCCTTCAGCCGCTTGTGATGGGTTCTCTTGAAATCTGTTTAAAAAAAATGGGAAGGGGCGTGTTTTATTTTAATGCCATGGATTCCGCTTCCGTGGACGAAGAAAACAGATATGCTTCTGCCTCTGTCAACGGAAAACCGATTCTCAGCATCTATAAGGATGAAGACGGAAACAGCGCCTTTGTCTATATTTCCGAAAAACTTGCAAAAGACGAAAATCTGCTTGCTGTAAACGCGAAGCCTTACGACAGGGAAAAAAATATCGATAAACGGCGCAGGCGGATGTACACGGCGTATTCAGCTTTAATCTGTTCGCTCGTTCCAACTTTCTACACGATCGGAAATTTTACTTCACTCAACAATTCATACGCTTCCGGCGGGGCAAGCTATGACGAAGTCCTTAAGTGGCAGAAATATTCGTATTATACGATCGGAGTTTCGTGCACGGCGGGCGTCTGGTTCGGCGTTGAACTCGTAAGGTATCTTTTTGCGGCAAATGAGGTCCTTCCGGCAACTGCAAAAGTTCAAAAAAAATAAAAAAAATGATAGAATCGGCACGAACGCGTTGATTTAAAGTCTGTCG
>CAVJKK010000274.1:0-2950 GCA_963649855.1 Anaerovoracaceae bacterium | reverse complement strand
TAACGCGGTATGCCTTTGATTCAAGCTGAACAAGTACTACAGGGTATTTTTCACCGTATTTTGTTACAAGATTCTGAATGTTTTCAGCATTTCCGAGCGTTGCAATCTGAAGGTAGTATCTGCCTTTTTCAAGACTGCTTTCTGTCGTTACGAACTTTTCAAACGAAGGTTTTTCTGTTTCGGAAGTTACAACGGTTTCGGCAGGTTCAGCAACAGTTTCCGCCGGAGTTTCTACCGGTTCGGCAACGCTCTCTGCTACAACTTCTGTTTCTGCAACCGGCTCTTCAACGTCAGTGTTTTCTTCCGGAGGATTTAACTCTGCCGGCACAAGGACAATCGGAGCGTAGTCTTCGCTTTCAGTCTCTGCCGGCACGTCTTCTGTTGCAACTGTTTCAGGCTTATCCGCTTCTTCTGCAATTGCCGGGGCTGTTTCGTCAACCTTTTCAGCATTTTCTTCAGGGATTTCCTGCGGCGCCGTAACGTCAGAAACGACTTCTTCCGTATTTTCTGCTGGTGGTTCGGCTTCGCCTAAAGTATCTGCTGTAAAGGCTTCGCTTTCGGCAGGTTCTGCTTCTGCGAGGGCTTCTTTTTCAAAAAGTTCACCTTCCGGCTCTGCTTCTTCTGCAGGGGCTGTTCCATCGATTTTTTCTGCGTTTTCTTCCGGCAAAGTATTTTCTTCCGGTTCTGCAATTTCAACGCTTTCTGCAATTTCACTTTCTTCTGCCGGGGCTGGCTCTTCAACGCTTTCAGTTTCTGTTTCAGTTTCTGCATCTGCCGGCAAAAGTGGTGCTGCTGCTACGACCGGTTCTGCTGCAACATTCTCCGCTGCAATGTCGCTTTCGTCTGCGCTTACAGGTTCTGCTTCTTCTGCAACGGCTTCAACCGGTTCTTCAAAAACAGGTTCTGCCGCCGGCTCTGTAACTTCAGGCTCTGTAGTTTCTGCTTCAATGTTTTCTGTGGTTTTGTTTTCAACGGTGTCTGCTGTTTCAACTTCTGGTGTTTCAGTAACTTCAGTTTCCGTGTTTTCTGCTGCTGCCGTTTCTTCTTCTGCAGCAACTTCCGCATTTTCGCCGTCGTAAGTCTGAGGTGCAACTTCTTCACTTTCTTCTTCAAGGACTTCATCGGTGTCAGAAAAATCTCCGGCGCTGCTTTCGTCTGCAAGAACTGCCGTTCCCGAAACGTTTTCGTCAAGGCTTCCGGTTCTCTTCGTGATTTTTACCTGAACGTTTGAATCTTTTTTAATTTCAAGGCGTTCTGCTGCCTGAGGCGACAGGAGGATTGCAATTCCTTCGCTTGAATCGATTGAGCCCAGAACGAGGACATCAACGACGCTTCCATTTGCAGGATTTGTCACAGTTACGCTGTCTCCCGGCAGGTATCCGATTGTCTTTGCAAACAGTCCTTTCGGAAGTTCATCATCTTCACAGACAACTGCCCTCCCGTCGAGGGAAGGTCTTGCATTTGCAAAAATTAACGCCGCAGCGAAAACAGACAAAACAAACGAAATTATTTTTTTCATAACGTATCCCCTTATTCCCCTTATTTTAAGCCCTTCAAGGTTGAACTTATTTTCGAAGCAACGAAGCTGGCAAAATTGTAAACCCCGGTTTCGTTATTATTTTTATCATCAATCTTCCAGACGTTTTCACTTCCGCCGGAAATCTTCCGCCCGGTTTTCGGATTGTAGTTTTCCCAGCTGACATCCTTTACGGACTCAAGAAGAATCGCATCGGCATTGTTCGCATTTTCCACCGCAAAATTGACCTGCACGCGCACAAGAACATCCATGCTGCCTAAAAGCGTGTCAACAAGAGTCTGTTTCAAGTCCTGCCTTGAAGCTTCTTCATCCGTCAGAATAAACACAGGCGAATTTGAAACTATATGCCCGGACTCAAAGAAAAAATCAGACAGTGCCTGTTCAAACACTTCGCAAATGTCAAAAACATCTTCCTGAGTGCCGTTATTCTGCACAATCTCAAAATTGATGTTCTTAGCAGACGCACCTGCAAGCAAAACAAAGAAAGAAAAAACAAAAATACCAATCTTTTTCATCTCTTTATGAGTATCGGAATCTGAAATTTCAATGTTTAGGATTTATTTTCTATTCGGCGTTTCCGCTACGACCGCAAGGCAAAAAAAAAACCGCCGGCAAAACCAGCGGTCTTAAAATAAGCTTTTTTAAGCCTACTTTGAGTAGTATTCAACTACCATCTGTTCATTAATCTGTACAGGGATTTCTGAGCGGAGTGGAAGACGTGTAAGTTTTCCAGAGAACTTTTCTTCATCGCGTTCAAGATAGTCAAATTTTGCCTTTGAATCTGAAAGCCATGATTTTTTGAACTGTTCGCTCTTCTGTGATTTTTCAGTCAGAGAAATAACCTGTCCAACTTTTACTGCGTAAGATGGAATATTGATTTTTACTCCGTCTACTTCGATGTGGCGGTGAGAAACCATCTGACGAGCCATGCGGATTGAGCTTGCAAAGCCGAGACGATAAACGAGGTTATCGAGACGTGTTTCGAGTTCAACAAGCAAAGCAACACCAGTCATTTCTTCTGATTTTGTTGCCAGTTCAAAGTAACGGCGAAGCTGGCGTTCAAGAATACCATAGTAAGCCTTTACCTTCTGTTTTTCGATCAAATGAAGACCGTAGTCAGAAGTTTTCTTTGTCTTCTTAAAAGCCGGTGCCCCTGCTCTTTCCATAGCCTTTGGGTGTCCACATACGTTTACACCAAGTCTTCTACATTCCTTAAAACGAGGACCTTTTTTTGTAGCCATTTTAAATGCTCCTGAAAAATTTCATCAAGTTTTAATATCCGCATAGCCGCGCAAGATACTGTTACTTGACTTTCAAAGTTATGTACCGTCTAGAGGGAGCTAAACGATTTGGAAAATCTAGCATTTTTTGGCAAACTTTGCAATATACAAAAAGCAACGCGCTTCGTAAGTC
>CAVJKK010000273.1:0-2953 GCA_963649855.1 Anaerovoracaceae bacterium | reverse complement strand
CACGATTATTACGATGAAAATCAAAAGTTTTGAAACAACCTGACTCATGTAACCCGACATAACCGTAATCGATTCGTTGATTACAAAGGAACTTGCAAAAGACCCGATTACAGAATTCAAGCCGCCAAGAATTACGACCAGGAATCCGTCAACGTTAAAGCCTGGTCCCATACCGGGGAACACGCTTTTAATCGGTGCAATGAGTGCTCCAGAAAAACCGGCAAGAGCCGCACCATAGCCAAAAGTGAACATATTTATTTTCGCAACGTTTACTCCAAGACACTGCGTCATGTCGCGGTTCTGGGTAATCGCACGAAGCTGCATTCCAAAAGAAGTTTTATAAAAAAGAACTAACGTGAGGCAGAGAACAAAAACTGCCATCCCGATCAAAATCAAATTGTAGTAAGGAATCGAAAGTCCTGAGAACGAAAACTGACCTTTAACCGGAACTTCAATCGTCTGATTTTCCGGTCCGAAAATCATGCGCACAATCTGCTGAATGATGTATTCAAGCGCAAAAGTAACAAGCAGGGTTTCCGCAACTTTCCCGTACAATTTTTTAATTACAGCCTGTTCAATCAGAATTCCGACAAGACCCGTAATAAGAGCCGCCAGAATGCAGGCTACAGCAAAAGGCACGTGCAGCGTGTTCACAGTAACGCAGGCAGTATATGCACCAATCATGATGAATTCACCGTGGGCATTGTTTACGACATCCATCATTCCAAAAATGATTACAAGCCCGATTGTGGTTAAGAACAAAACTGAAGAATTACTGACGCCGTTCAACAGCTGCTGAAAAAATAGACTCATCTGGCATCTCCTCAAAAAAATTTCACATTCAAAAAACTAAAAAACTCTTCTGATTTTTCCGGACGTTCTTCCGGCTTTGCGGGGTTCCGCTGTTCGCTCCAAACCCGGCTAAAGAGCCGGGTTCGCCTGCGGCGCCCCTCCAATCCGGCGTAGTAGGGGAGTAGTGTTACTCTGGAATTGGTTCAACCAGACCGTCACTTGCCGCCAGAATCTTATAAGACAAATCTTCCTGAACCTGACCGATGTAAGTATTCAGATAGCAGTGGTGGTTCGATTCATGCATCCTGATTTTTCCGCTCGGAGCATTAACTTCAACACCGGCAGCGGCAGCAATAATGTCCTGAGCCGACAGCGATTTAGCGTTTTCAATAGCCTTTGCAAGGATGTAAACCCCATGGTAAGCACCTTCCGCACTGTTTGTAACCGTTGTAGCAGTACCGAAAAGTTCCTGATATTTTTTTACAAAAGCCTTGTTTTCCGGAGTATCAATCGAATTGAAATAATCAAAAGAAGCGTAATTTCCAACCCCGGCAGAACCGATTCCCTTGATTGCAGATTCATGCGAAGCGATGGAACACAGCGGCACCTTTTTAGGATCCATTCCATACTGAACATAGTCTTTATAGAACGGAACGTTGGAGTTTCCGGCAACCGCAGAGAAGACGCAGTCTGCACCCGAAGCCTTGATTCTGTTTACAACGGAAGAAAAATCCGTTTCACTCGTCGGAGTGTATTCTTCGCCAACAATCTGACCGCCGGCTTTAGCAATGTATTCTTTTGCAAAAGTAATGGTTTTGCGCGGGAATTCGTAATCCGAACCAACGATGTAGATTTTCGGACCAAGATTTTTAATCATCCACGGAATAAAAGCCGCAACCTGCTGGTTCGGACAGGTGTTCGTGTAAAGAACATTTCTGGAAGGTTTTTCACCTTCATAAAAAGTGTTGTAAACAAGAACTCCGTTGTATTTTTCAATTGTAGGAATGACCGCAAGACGCGTATTAGAAGCGTTAGTTCCGATGATAGCCGTCACCTGATCTTTTAAAATCATCTGCTGAGCTTTTTCCGCCGCCATTGCAGGATCAGAACCATAGTCAACATAGAGAGGCTCAATCTGCATGCCCTTGATACCGCCAGCCGCGTTGATTTCATCAATCGCCATACGAGCAGCGTTCTGCATGGGAGTTTCAGAAAGACTGAAGTTACCGGTTGTACTGTAAAGAACCCCGATTTTTACAGTTTTCGCAGATGACTTTTTTCCACCGCAAGAAAAAAGACTCAAGGCCAAAGCACAGCCAGCCAGAATTGAAAGTGAATTTCTAAATACCTTTTTCATTATTGCATCTCCACTTCTAAAAAAAAAAAAAAAAAAAAAAAAAACGGCTCAACTCAGCAACCGCTGAACTGAACCGTCATTGATTCTTCCAAAGATGACCAAAGTGTAGCAACAAACGCCCCCAATAAAAAATGTAAAACTTACAAATTTTTCCTTTTTTTTAGTGCAAAATGACAAAGACAATAGAGCGCGGTAGACAGAAGGGACATCACTAAAGTACATTTCCATATCATCAGGGAACTGTAATTTAATTTATTGACAATTCCCCGTTTATCCACTTATCATTACTAGAGTGCATTCTAGTAGAGTGTACTCTAGTAAATAATTTTCTCTGTACAGAAAAGGATTATCAAAATGGATAAGTTTATAGGCAGAAAAGAAGAACTTGCATCACTTCAGGAGCTTTATAACAAGAAAGGTTTTCAGATGGCTGTTCTTTTTGGTCGCAGGCGAGTTGGAAAAACAACGCTCGTAAACAGGTTCATTGAAATAAACAAATGCAAATCAGTATCTTTTGTCAGTACAGAAATGCCTGAAGCAGAACTTCTTGAAAGAATGGGAAATGATGTTTTGGATAGTCTTGCTCCAAATCTTAGCGGAAAATTGAAGTTTGATTCATTTGATTCAATATTTGATTTTATTGCAGAAGAATCAGAAAAGGAGCAGATTGTTTTTGTAATTGATGAATATCCGTATCTTGCAAAATCCTGCACATATATGAATTCCTTGCTGCAGAAATATATTGATAATAAATGGAAGAAATCAAACATGTTTTTTATTTTGCTTGGCTCGCTTGTTTCTTTT
>CAVJKK010000272.1:0-2961 GCA_963649855.1 Anaerovoracaceae bacterium | reverse complement strand
TCACCGCTGAAAGCGTGGAGCCCGTACCGGTAGCAGAAAGCCCCGAGCCGGTCGCGGTCGCTGAAAGCAAGACGGATACCCTCTCATGGATTAACAATATCCCTATGCCGTCAAAAGAAGAAGTTGCAGCGGAGATGGAAAGACTTATCATGGAAGGCGCTGAAAGAGAGAGAGCAAGGCTCCGTGCTGAAATGACAGAAGAAGAAAAGAGGAACGAAACCATCTATAATATTCTCACTCACAAGTATAAATTTGTGAAGGACGAAAACGGAAAAGAACACGGCGTCTTGAAAGCTGAAAGCAAGGACGAAAGCCCCGAGCCGGTCGCGGTCGCTGAAAGCAAGGACGAAAGCCCCGAGCCGGTCGCTGAAATCACCGCTGAAAGCGTGGAGCCGGTCGCGGTCCCTGAAAGCAAGGACGAAAACCCGGCGCCGGTCGCTGAAATCACCGCTGAAAGCGTGGAGCCGGTCGCGGTCGCTGAAAGCAAGGACGAAAGCCCCGAGCCGGTCGCGGAAATCACCGCTGAAAGCGTGGAGCCCGTACCGGTAGCAGAAAGCCCCGAGCCGGTCGCTGAAATCATCAGCTATGGAACGCCGGCGCGGATCATCTGCGGAGAGCTGATAACGGCGGAGAAAAGGGCGGTTGCTAGAATTATGACTGAAAAGATATGCACCGTTGAAGACGCTGAAAACAGATACCATCTCGGATATAACAATACACTTGAAATCTCAAACAAGGCAAGCGGAGAAACGACGGTAAAGGGCTTTATAATAAGGATTGAAAGCACCGCTGAAAGCCCCGAGCCGGTCGCTGAAAGCAAGGACAATAACCCGGCGCCGGTCGCTGAAGTCAATCATCCGGTAGCCGATAACGAGTCCGCACCGACAACAGAAACGGCACCCGAAAACGTAGAACAGGTCGCGACAGTTGCACCGGTTGCCGATAACCAGCCGGCAGAAAACGCGACACCCGAGCCGGCACCCGATAACCCCGCGCCGGTCGCGGAAAAGGCGGAGCTTCCCGCAATGCCGTTAAGAGTACGCATGTACTATACCGGAAGAATGGAAACACTGTATCACCTTACTGCGTTCATTAAGTTAGATAATAAAGATTTTAGCAGGTTGCTTTATAACAACGAAACAATGTATATAACGTATGAAGCGCAGAGAGAACCGGACCCCTTAAAACGGAGTCGCAGGTTGACAGATCCCGAGCCGATAGCCGATGTGCTGCGTGGTATGGAAAAAGAAGGTTGTATTAAGTTTATAGACGACTTAAAAGCGGGATATACAATCAAACTTTATCAGAGAATAAATGCCGCCGAAAACACGGAAACGTTGGAACTGTACAAGTGGAAGGGGAACATTCTTACACTTGTAACGAAGACAAGACCCCGCGGCACCAGGGAGTGGGACAACGAAACAGTAGAACAGTTTGACACCACAAAGCCAATGGAAAAATCTCCGAGCCTTTCCGCGGCAGCTTAACCACCTCCGCCGATAACCGGCGCCGTCTTCTCCTGGTTAGTCGCGACTAATACCGCGGTTAATCGTGACTAACCGGAGCAAGCCGAAAGCGGTTAGCTGGATCTAACCAGGAGGTTAGCCGGCAACAGGCGGGACCAATCGCAAGCGATTAGCCGGCACTAACTTCTAGTAAAAAATGAAAAAAACCGTGATAACCGGTTGCACCAAAGATAAACCTTTATCGGGAAAGGATTTAAAAGGCTGAAAACCGTATATTTGATGCGTGGTTCACTTTGAAAAATCGGCATGCACCAAAGATAAACCTCTACCAGATAACGATTTACGCGCTGAAAACAGTTGAATTTGATTCAAGTTTTTCGTGATTTTTTTTGCTGCATCACACTTTATTCTTTTCTCCATCAGAATTTACGCGCTGAAAACCGCGTTTTCTGTGTCAATATCTGCTTTATCTTGCTGAACATTGCAAAATAAACACAAAAGAATAACCCGAAAACTTGCACCAAAACAGCCGATAACCCATAGTAAAAAAAGGGCCGGCATCCCGTGCCGGCGAATCTCTCGTTGCTGTCAATCATTTCAGAGTATGTGTTTAAAAACCGGTGTTTCTTTTTCCTCCTTGATCGGCTTGCCGATAACAGGGTAGCCGATGACAGGCGCCTCCGCACCCGCCTTCTCTCCGCTGTCGTCGGTCGTGATTTCGAGCGATGAGGGAAACAATCTCCGGAGGAGAAGGACCGAGTGCGTGCCTGCCTCTTCGATAAAAAGAACTTCGTTTTTTACATGGCAGTAGAGCTTTCTGTTTACAATCTCTTCGAGCGTCTTACTGATTTTTTTTGCGGTCGTCGTCGCGCGTTTCTCCTCCTCCGGTGTCTGAGCTGAGGCGATGACACGCCCTAAACATTCGAGAGTGTCAACGAGAATTTCCGCGAGCTGAACATCAATTTTCTTTTTCATTTTATGCCTCCTGGTAACGACTGACGACTGCGTCAATCGGCGACATCATCATGATGATTCCGCATGTAAACGCGTCGGCAAGTGCAGCCTTCTCCGTGTCAAAGTTTACAATCTTCTCGTCCCGTCCACGGGTGAGAAAATAAGATTTTGTTTCCCAGCCGTTGACATCCCGGCGGAGGTAAAAGCGGATAGCGTTCTTCTTTCTGTCAACATCGTAGCCGACGCAAGCGCCGTCGAGGAGGTTGCTGGTCGCCTTTGTAATCCAACCGTTTGCCGTGTAGTCGCCGATGGCTTTTATGAGATAACCGGCGACAAGATCTGCTAAATCGTACATCTAAAAAACTCCTTCGGGAAGCTGAGTAGCGGATGCTTCCCTTGTGATTTTATTATATCAAAAAGGGGTGACATCGTCACCCGTGCGGAGGAGGAGAGAGCGAGAAAAATTCTCAGTCGCCAAAGTCAAAATACATCTGACGCATCCAGCTTCTCCCCGTGTTTTTGTTGGTGTAAAGCCTCTCGG
>CAVJKK010000271.1:0-2966 GCA_963649855.1 Anaerovoracaceae bacterium | reverse complement strand
ATGTAAGATTTTGGTTATTCTAGAATTTGTTTTTCGCCCATCACGTCCATTACTTTTTTCAACGTCATGCTTTTCTGGTGTATTATTTTTGTAACCCAAAAATTTACTTGGAAAAAAGACTTTTTCATTTTCAGTTTTAAAGATGACAAAACATCTGCCTTTTCTTACTAAATCTTTTGCAGATTTATTCTTCTCAAAATCTTTAGAAGAAAGATATTTTATTAGCGTCCTTGCATTCTCTTTCAAGTCTTCAACCGTTTCAATAAATTCTGTATTGCTGGATTCCATATTAACCTCTTAATAAATAATATCTCTGAAAATTCAAATTAGCAATTTTTTTCTGAAAACGATATTTTTAAAACATTTGCCGCATGAACAGCTGACTATGTGGCAAATTTCTACCTGGCTCCTTGCTAGTGTACTAACAAGCCTATTGTTTTTGCAGAAACAAGACCATTGTCTGCGCGCTAACAAGCCTATTGTTTGTGCAGTAACAAGCCTATTGTCTGCGTACTAACAAGGTCGTTGTTTACGCGCTGGCTGTCGTATTGTCAGCGCATTAGCAAAAAAGTCTACTTTATGGGCATAAAAAAAACACGGGGCTTTGAGAACCTCGTGTTTTTTGTTTTTTACTTTATTTATTTTACTTTGCCATCTTTGTAGACTTCTACGCTCAGGTACTTTCCGGCAGCACCGATTTTCTTGCCGTCGAGCTCTACGAAGCCTGATTTTGTGTGCAGTCCCATTTCTGCAAACTTGTCGGCTTTTACAAAGCACATTTCATTTGCGTCGGCAGGCACTTCAAATCCTTCCGGCTCTAAGACTGTTCCAACTTCAAACTGCGGTGCAAAGATTACTTCGCAGGTCTCTTTGTCCGTAACATTCGGATCGTAGGCTGCAAGTAACATTCCGTTGCTGCGTACTCCGCGGAAATTTGCCGGCTTGAGGTTGTAAACAAGGACGATGTTCTTTCCTAAAAGTTCTTCCGGCTTGTAGAACGGAACAATCGAACTTACAATCTGGCGCGGTTCTGCGTCTCCCGTGTTCAGCGTCAAAATGTAGAGGAACGCTCCGCCCGGGTGCTGCTCAACTTTTTCGATTTTGCTTACCTTTAAGATTACGCGGCGGCTGAACCTTTCTGCCGGCGGAAGTTTATCAATCTGCTCCGGCGTGAGTTTTTTCTCTGTTGTTTTTTTCTGCAGACTTGCTTCGTCAACTCCTTCAACATTTGAAAGAAGTTTTTCGAGTTTTTCTGCTTCGATTATGCGCATAAAGCTTCCGAGACGCGGCCCCTGGTCTTTTCCAACCAGAACGTTGTACAGCGCGGTGAACAGCTGTTTTGCGTCAATTCCAAGCGAAGTTGCAACAGCATAAATTGCTTCCTGGCAGTCTCTGTCTGTCTGGAATGTCGGAATCTTCGGGAGAACTTCGTCATGCACTTTTTTAACGGCAGCTGCCAGTGCGTGAGGAAGTTTTGCCGCAGTTTCGCCGTCACGGATTTTAAAGCAGAAGTCCGGCGCGCAGTCAGGCGCGCTTTCGTTAATCCAGTACCATGCGCAGGCACAGCGTCTTCTTAAAACTTCTTCTTGTTCTGGTTTTACGTTGCCAAGACTCTTGATTACAGCGTCAATATCGCCTGAATATGTCTGCAGAAGAGTCGTCAGAAGTCGGAAGCCAATCTGGTACGGCTGAACTTTCGGGAAGCCCGGTTCAACCTGACTCAATTCATAGATTCGCTTTTCGTGGTTGATGATTGACTGTTTTTTTGCAGGATCTTTTTCTTTCGGTTCTTCAAGTCCCCATGCGATGCGTTCTGTGCGGTCGTATGCTTCGTAAACCGTTACGACGTCGAGGTCAAAACTGATTGAGAATTCGTGGTCAACCTTGTTCTGTGCAAAGATGTAGCGCAAAACTTCCGGCTGATAGACTTCAAGAGCGTCAACGAGGGAAATTACCTTTCCTTTTGAAGATGACATTTTTCCCGGAACACCCTTAAGTTTTACGAAGTCGTATTTCATTGTTACAGGTGCGTCCCAGTTGTAGAGGCGTTTTGAAACGAGTTTTGCAGTGTCGTAAGAGCCGCCCGGAGAAATGTGGTCTTTTCCGCCCGGTTCAAATACTACTTTTTCTTCATTCCATCTCATCGGCCAGTCAACACGCCAGCCGAGCTTGAATTCTTTTGATGTGCGGAGGTCGCCTTTTTCTACGTGTCCGCAGCTTGTGCATTTGTATGTAACGCCGTATTCACCGTCGTAGTCTGTGATTTCAGTTGTGTCCTTGTTGCATTTGCAGCAGAAGGCGGCTACAGGCCAGTAAACGTCTTCCGGTTTCATTTTGTGTTCGTCGTCGCGGTATGTGTTGAGACATTCCTTGATTACGTCGCGGTTCTGCATTGCAATCTTCATGCCTTCTGTGTAGCGGTTTGAACGGTAGCGGCTTGCCTGATAAAGAAATTCCGGGTGGATTCCAACGCGCGGAAGCTGGGTTTCGATGTCTTTTTCGTGATGGCGCGCATAGTTTTCGTCGCGGTCAAAAGTGTCCGGAACCATTGTGATAGGGTAGCGCAGGTATTTTTCGAGGACTTCCGGTTTTGGCATATTGCCCGGAACTTTGCGGAATACGTCGTAGTCGTCCCATGAATAAATAAAGCGCACGTTCTTGCCACGGTCCCGAAGTGCACGAACGATTAAATCTACAGTGATGATTTCGCGGAAGTTGCCGATGTGAACGGTTCCCGATGGTGTGATTCCAGAAGCGCAGGTGTATGAGTCAAGGTCGCCCTTCTGTTTAATGATTCTTTCTGCCTGCTGGTCTGCCCAGTGACAAAGCTCTGTGATGTTTCTTTCTGACATTTTTTCATCCTAAAAAAATGATTTATATAGCCTGAATACCGGGGTTCTGTTATGTAATACAAAAACAGCCTCTCGCCGGGAACCTGCCACAAGCCACGTGGTTGAGACAAGCTC
>CAVJKK010000270.1:0-2981 GCA_963649855.1 Anaerovoracaceae bacterium | reverse complement strand
GATTTCGACAGGCTCAATCGGCGCTATGTTTTACACTTATTCGGGAGCCTTTTTCTTATCTTTTATTTCAAAAACTCGAATTTCAGACTGTTTTATTATACTATTGAAAAAACTAATTTGCAGATTTTATTTTTTGGAGCGTTTTATGAATCAGAATTTTCAGGATGCGTTGAGTTCATTTTCAAGAAACCTTAAGCGTTTTTCGGATGCCGGGCAGTCTGAACGCACTGTTGCACCGACGGAAAATCAGATTCTGCAGAAAAAAATCCGCTCGGTTGAAGAAAGGCTGTCTGCAAATGTCTGCGGAACTTATAAAATCTATAAATCCCCGTTTGAGGCGCTCGGCAAAGAATCAAAGAGGGCGGTTTCGATTGAGTCAGACGAAAAAATCCTTCTTGATTCTTACAACCTCTATAAAAATGCGATGGAGCTGAATAAAAATGCAGAGCCTGCAGATACGGACGACCATCAGAATCCTAAGACTGCTGTTCCGTTCATTTCAAAAATTGAAATTTCCTGTCCGCTCTGTGCCAGGGTTTCGTATACGTCGGGCGGGCAGTTCATCTATCTTTTGTGCTGGCTTTATTTTGAAAAGGGTTGCAGCGAGTACATTCCGTTTTTTGTTCAGACGGAAAATTCTTACGAAATGAAATTTGCGCCGGCTGCTAATTTTTCGTTTGAAGTGCACGACAGACAGGTTTTTGACATTGTAAAACGCGAATTTTATTCTTAATATAACGCTATGACAAAAGATTTGACCGCGGGTCATCCGTTCAAGATAATTTTCGGCTTTGCTGTTCCCGTTTTTTTCGGCTGCCTTTTCCAGCAGTTTTACAATCTGGTTGATACAATCATCGTAGGGCGTTTTCTCGGAGTTTCTGCCCTTGCGGCGGTAGGTTCGACCGGTTCGCTCAACTTTATGATTCTCGGCTTCTGCATGGGAATCTGTTCGGGCTTTGCAATTCCAGTTGCGCAGAGGTTTGGTGCAAAAGATTTTACGGGAATGAGGCAGTACGTTTTCAATTCCGGAGTTCTCTGCGTGATTTTTTCCGTGGTGCTTACGGTTTTTGCGGTGATTTTCTGCCGTCAGCTTCTTGCGCTCATGAATACGCCTGCGGACATCATTGACGGTGCGTATGCGTATTTTGTAATCATACTTGCGGGTATTCCGGTGACGATTCTCTACAACATTCTTTCTGGAATCATACGCTCGGTCGGGGACAGCAAAACCCCGCTCTACTTTCTGATTTTTTCTGCCGGACTGAATATCGTTCTTGACCTTGTTTTCATTGCCGTTTTCAACTGGGGCATTCCCGGTGCGGCTTATGCGACCGTTATAAGTCAGGGCGTTGCGGGCGTTATCTGCCTGTTTTTCATGCACGCGAAGTTTGAAATCCTTCGTCTTCAGAAGGAAGATAAAGTTGTAAGTTCAAGACGCTGCAGGGATTTAGTTGGAATCGGTATTCCGATGGGGCTGCAGTATTCAATTACGGCAATCGGCTCTGTAATTTTGCAGTCGGCGGTGAATGTACTCGGCTCTGTCTATGTTGCTTCGATTGCGACCGGCACAAAAATCAGCATGTTTTTTACGACTCCGTTTGATGCGCTTGGAACGACGATGGCAACGTACGGCGGTCAGAACGTGGGGGCGGCTAAAAAAGAGCGGTTGAATTCCGGGCTTTTCTGGGCGTGCGTGATCGGTTTTATTTACGCGGGAATCGGATTTCTGATTCTGTTTTTTGCGAGCACTCCTCTGACTCAGCTTTTCATGAACAAAAATGAAGACGCTGCTACGGTTGCCCTTGTTGCAAAGAACGTGCGCCTGTTTCTGCTTTCAAACAGTTCGTGCTACGTTCTGCTCGCACTCGTGAATATCGTGCGCTTTATGATTCAGGGAATGGGATTTTCAAAGGTTGCAATCTTTGCCGGTGCGTTTGAACTCGTCGGCCGTGCCTTGATTGGCGTTGTGTTTATTCCGATTGTGGGATTTGCCGCAGCCTGTTTCGCAAGTCCGCTTGCATGGCTTTTTGCCGACGCCTTTTTGATTCCGACATATTTCCTTTGCAGGAAGAAACTGTAATTTTTTTTACGGTCGTATTGTCGTTTTTTTATTTTTTTTATAAAATGAGCGAACAATTTTAAAATCAATTCGACGAGGTATTTTATGAGACTTGCGAGAAGAATCAGACCGCTCCGCTGGAATAAAACTATCAGAGCAAACAGCAAGAAAAATTCTAAAAGAATCCGTGCAAACCACGAACTTCTTAAGACTCTGGCAAAGTAAAATAAAGGCTGTCTTTGTAAGACAGCTTTTTTTATTTTGGGGCTGTCTGCTTTCAGTTGACAATCGGGCGCAGATTTGTAGAATGTAAACCATATTTAATTATTGCGAGGTTTACAATAAATGAATAAGACAGCCCTTCGTTCTGCAATCGTCGCTTTTTTTGCTGCAATCATCTGCGCTTCAAGTTTTTTCAGGATTCCAATACCCGGAATCGTAAGCGGAATCGTAATTCAGAATGCGCTCTGCGTTATGACGGCAGTTCTCCTCGGTAATTTGTGGGGAGCGGCTCCGACGCTTTTGTTTTTCGTTGTCGGCGTGCTTGGGCTTCCCGTTTTTTCCGGCGGTCAGGGCGGTTTTCAGGTTCTGATGAACATCAACGGCGGTTTCAGAATCGGCTGGTGTGTCGGCGCGCTTGCCGCAGGGCTGATTGCCGGTCGTCCTTCCGTAACAGAAAAAAAAGTGACCGTAAAGAGTGTAGTTCGCCTTGCAGTCGCAGTTTTTTCCGGAATGATTCTGCTGTATCTCCCTGAAGTTTTTTACGTTGTGGGATTTAAACACGCTGAACTTGGCATGGGCGGAGCGTTAAAACTCTTTGTAACAGCGTTCTGCGCACCGTTCCTCCCGGCAGATTCAATAAAAGCCGTAGTTGTAATTTTGATTTCATTAAAACTGCGCCCGGTAGTCGCGATGTATCTGT
>CAVJKK010000269.1:0-2995 GCA_963649855.1 Anaerovoracaceae bacterium | reverse complement strand
CTTGTAACCTGACCTGAAGAATTCTTTATAGTCGTTTCAGTTGTAGAAGTTTTGTCAGTATTTACAGTCGTCTTTACAATCGTCTGCGAACCGTCAGAATTCGTAGTAGTTACGGTTTCTGTAGTTGTTCCGTCAGTGTGATTTTCAGTTACAGTAGTCGTAGTAGTTCCAGTTGAACTGTCAGTTACTGTTTCCGTTTTGTTGATTGTGTTTCCGTCAGAGTCTTTCGTTTCTGTAGATTCGTCAGTTACGTTGCCGTCTGAGTCGATTCTGGTTTCAGAGTTGTAAATTTCGTTGCCGTCTGAGTCTGTTTTTGTAACGGTCCTTGTTACGGAACCGTCTGAACTTTTTGATTTTTCAGTTTCGCAAGTGCTGCCGTCAGAATCGGTATAGGAGTATTTATAAGTTCCGTCCTTTTTTACAGTTACCTTGATGTCTTTTTTTGTACCGTCAGAATCCGTAACGGTTACAGTCGTAGTTCCCGGATTCTTAACGTCAAAAATCAGGTTGCCGTCTGAGTCAACAGTAACTCCGGCAATGTCAGAGTTGCCGCTTACGGCAGAGGCTGCCTTGGCAAGTCCCAGGTCTGTAGATGAGACGCTTTCAGTCAATTTTGAAAATGCATCCTTATATTCCTCTTCAAGATCGTGCATCAGGGGAGTACAGGAATTAACGATAAAAACAAAGCTTAAAAGTGATATTAATTTTAATAACTTTCTCATTTGCATTACCTCCGTATTTTGCAGTTTTAGCCAGATGTTTTACCTTAGAGTCTATTTATAGAGTTTGACTTCTACGCGGCGGTTGTAAACCTTGTTGTCGGTTTTGCCTTCACCGTGAGATGCCGTCAAACGGTTTGAATCGATGCCTGCGTCAACAAGGCGGTTAAGGATTGTCGTAGCGCGGGCTGTTGCAAGTTCGTATTCGTGTTCGCTCCAGACGTCATTATCAGGATTTACATAGCCGATAATGTTGCATTTGAAAGAGCGGTATTTTCTGTCTTTAAGGATTTCCAGAAGTTCCCTGATGATTTCTTCGTTTTTCGGGTCGTCTGTCAAAACAGCCTGATCGGAAATAAATGAGAATACCGGCAGCTGGACTTTCAGCGTACCGTCTTCGTTTACTTCAACGTGAGCTTCTTCGACGAGTTCAACATGTTCTTCTGTCTGAGCCGGCTTTGTTTCAACTGCAGGTTCAGGAGTTTTTTCTATGTAAACAGGAACTTCTTTTATGACTTCCTTGATTACTTCTTTTTCAACGACTTTTTCAACAACCTTGACTTCGGTTTTTGTACTTCTTTCAGGAACTGTTCCACCGATGCGGTACATTACGCCGAGCCTTATGCCCAGGTAGTTTGCAACGCCGTCAGATTCGTAAGACATTTCCCAGAATGGAGTAACGTCGAAAGAAAGGTTATCTTTGAGAGTATAGATTGGCTTGAATTTTGCAGTCGGAGAAAGGAGCAGTGACTGGCTGAAATAGGCGCCGTTTGCCTTGCGGGAAGATTTTACGACGTCAATCTGGAAACCGTATTCAATAGAAGGCTGGAATTCAAACCAGTCGTTAAAGACGATTTCAAAGAAGGCACCGCCGAAAAGGTTTGTAACCCACCAGCTGTCAACATAGTCGTCGTTTTTGCTTACGCCTGCAAAGTCCAGATGGCTTGAAAAGCCGACATTCCAGTACTGACCGAAAATGGAAGGCATAAACTCAGGCAGCACGAAAGTAAAAGGTGAATGGTAGGCATAGCTTATACCGCCGCCGGCAAAGTTATTGCTGTGGCTGCTCATTCTGGCTACAGGAAAATAGTCCTTGAAATAAACGCCGATTTCATGCGGGTTTGGATTTTCGTCCTTAAATTTAAAACCCCACTTCTTTTTAGTTGCAGTAGAATCGCTCTCACTTACAGTGGCGTCAGTAGATTCTGTTGCACTGGATATGCTGTTATTTTGAGCAAATGCAGTAAAACACAGCAGGGTGAAAAAGATTACAGAAAATTTCTTAAACATATCCTTCTCCTCAAGAGACATTTTTGTCTTGAGAAAATGTTAAAGAAATACCCCCCCCCCCCGCAACCTTAACAACAAGATGTTCTAATAAAGGATTGTTTTATAACCCGCTGTTTTATAAAGACTTGTTTTATAAAAAAATATTTTTTGACAAACAGAAGAAAGTGTTACCCTGCGAGTGTATTTTTGTTCAAATTATCAAGAAACTTCCATTCTCAACGCTGTGAAATTTTCACAGCCATTTGCAAAAATAATCACTTATTTTCATGCGTTTTCACTCATTACAGCAGAGATTTTGTGCTGTTAAATATTGGGTATGAAACTGCAAAAAGGACATTCAGGGAGAGTTTGTTTATATTCTTTTCGTTAAAACAAAGATTGCCGGTTCGCATAAACTTGCGCAGCAGGCAGTCTTTTTTTGTTTTAAATAATTCATCAAAAAGTAAGGAGAATGAGATGAAAAAAATGGTAAAAAGTCTTGCTACGGTTTTTATGGCAGGATTATTGTTTGCACTTGCAGCCTGCAAAACAGAAGTAGTTGAAGAAGTTGCAGCAGAACAGGACAAAGTTCCGCCGTCAAAAGTAACGGAACTGTCTGTAAGTGCAGCGAATGGAACAAACGGCAAAGTAAATGCAATTCTTGCCTGGACAGATCCGAGCGACAGCGACTTGTTCGGCATGGAAGTAACCTATGCAGAAAGTACAGAAACTCGTGCTGCAATTGCGTCAATGGCAAAAGGAAGCATTTTTGTTGCACCTGGTGACGGCGGAACTGTAATCAATGATTTAACTGCCGGAAAAACTTATACGTTCACCGTAAAAGCGATGGACACTAGCGGCAATAAAAGCGACGGAGAGTCAAAAACCGAAACAATGTCTTTAAGTCAGTTGAGCGAATTGAAAATCACTCTAACCGCAGCTACAACAAAAATTACAAACAAAGATGTAACAGTTAGCGTAGAAGCAGAAAGTTCAAGTTCTATAAG
>CAVJKK010000268.1:0-2995 GCA_963649855.1 Anaerovoracaceae bacterium | reverse complement strand
GCTTGAACTTAAATCTCACTGGGATACCCGTGCGGAAGGTAAGGTTATTGAATCTCACGTTGACCAGGGACGCGGTGTTGTTGCCGACGTCATGGTTCAGAGCGGTACCCTTAAAATCGGTGATCCGTTTGTTGCAGGAATTTACTCAGGCAAAGTGCGCGCAATGTTCAATGACCGCGGCGAAAAGGTCAAGGAAGCAACTCCTTCCATGCCGGTTGAAGTTCTTGGTCTCGACGAAATGCCGAATGCGGGGGATCCGTTCCAGGTTACTGAAACAGAACGCGATGCGCGCGATATTTCTACCAAACGCCAGGAACTCAAACGCTTTGAAGCAGCAAAAGCCGTCAAGAAAGTTACCCTCGACAACCTCGTTTCTACAATCGAAGCAAGCGAAGTCAAGGAACTCAAGGTTATCATCAAGGCAGATTTGCAGGGGTCGGCAGAAGCTCTCAAGCAGTCCCTCGAAAAACTTTCAACTCCGGAAATCCGCCTGAACGTAATTCATTCTTCAGCCGGTGCAATCAACGAAAGCGATGTTACTCTGGCTTCAGCAGACGAAAATGCAATCATCATCGGTTTCAATGTTCGTCCTACGGCAAAGGCAAAAATGCTCGCGGATGAAGAAAAAGTTGAAATCAGAAAATACAACGTCATCTACAAGTGTGTTGAAGAAATCCAGCAGGCAATGGAAGGAATGTTGCGTCCGGATACAATCGAACAGAATATCGGTACGGTTGAAGTCCGCAATACATTCCGCGTTCCGAAAGTCGGCGTAATTGCAGGATGTTCAGTTTCTGACGGTCTCGTTAAGAAAACTGCAACAGTCAACCTTATCCGCGACGGAATCGTCAAGTGGACAGGTAAAATTTCTTCCCTCAAACGCTTTAAGGACGACGTCAAGGAAGTTAAAGCCGGATTTGAATGTGGTATCGGTCTTGAAAACTGGCAGGATATTCAGGTTGGCGACCAGCTCGAAATCATCGAATACGTTGAAGTTGCCCGCAAGCTCGGTGAATCTCTCGTAGACGAAAAGGCAGAAGCAGAAGCAAAGGCAAAAGAACGTGCCGCTGCAGCAAAGGCAGAAGCTGAGGCAATTGCTGCCCAGGCTGCTGCTGAAGAAGCAGAAGCAAAGGCAAAAGGCAAGGCTAAAAAGGCTGCAAAGGAAAATAAAAATGCTTCATTCATTCCGACGGGAGATGCTGAGTAATGGGTGAATTCAGACTGGCAAAACTGGGAGAGCAGATCAGGGGTGAAATTTCAAACTTAATCTGCACCCAGAAAGTAAAGGATCCGCGGGTTTCGACTTTTCTCACAATTAACCGTGTGGAAATTGCCGCAGATCTTGCGTATGCAAAAGTTTATGTTTCAAGTTTTCTGCCGGAAGGTCAGATTGTAAAGGGCGTTGCAGGACTTAACAGTGCGGCTGGTTTTATCCAGTCGTCGATTGCAAAAAAACTTACAATCCGTAAATTTCCGAAACTTACGTTTATCGCAGACAATTCAATAAAGGAAGGCTTTGAGATGGTTAACCGCCTTAATCAGCTTGAAGCTCAGGAAGATGAAATCCGCAGACAGCACGAAGAACAGTAACGAAAACTCCGGAATCCTGCTTTTGAGCAAACAGTCCGGAGAAACGAGTTTTGCTTCACTTTCAGCAGTAAAAAAATCGCTCGGAACAAAAAAGGTCGGTCATACCGGCACGCTTGACAGTTTTGCCGACGGGCTTCTTGTTGTCATGACGGGGCATCTGACAAGGCTTGTTTCCCACATCACGAATTTTGATAAAACTTATCTTGCGCTGGTAGAATTCGGCACTCAGACCGACACTCTTGACCCGACTGGAAACGTCGTTGCAACGGGGAAAATTCCTTCGGAAGATGACGTTCGCCGGGCTTTAAAAAAGTTTGAAGGACAGATTGAGCAGGTTCCGCCGGAATTCAGTGCGCTTCATGTAAACGGAAAGCGGGCGAGTGACTTAATCCGCAGCGGGCAGAAAGTTGAACTTGCAGCCCGGAAAATCACGATTCATTCAATTTTTCTCCTCGATTTTTACGAAAAATATGCGCTTATTGAAGTAAAATGTTCAAAAGGAACTTACATCCGTTCCCTTGCGCGTGACATTGCAGAAGAATGTGGTACTGTGGCTCACCTTAAGGCTCTGCGCCGTACGAGCGTCGGTCCGTTTCTCCTGAAAAATGCGGCGGGACACGAGGATTTAGAAGATTTTACGATTTCAAATCTTATTTCCTCCGGAAAACGCGAACCTCTGGACAGAAAAAATGATGAAACTTTTGCTCAGAAAATCAAAAACTGCGTCTATCCGATGACTTTTGAAATTGCAGAACTCTGCGGATTTTCTCCCGTAATTCTGACTCAGTCCTATGCGCAGGATTTTTCCAACGGAAGATTTTTAAAGCAGAATTCTTTTTATTATAAACAGAAGCCGGCAGACGATGCGGAACTGGCGGTTTTCTATCCTGACTTAAAGTTTGCAGGAGTCGTAAAAAAACAGGGCAGAAAATTCAACTACGGATTTGTAATTCCTCCTTCTTTAAAGCCGGAAATGAAAATTTTTTCGTGGGAGCAGGTTGAAAACGGCAGGTTTGCTGAAGACTTTGCTTCAAAAGGAACGGCTGTAAGCATCGGAAGTTTTGACGGAACTCACATCGGGCACGACGCAATTTTTGATTCAATTCTTGCAGAAAAAGAACTTGTTCCGGGAATCGTGACTTTCCGCCATACGACGCGGTTTGAAAAGAGCGGGGAAAACTTTGCAGGGGAAGTGCAGTCGCTTTCTCAGAGAATGGAATTCTTTATAGACAAAGGATTTAGGTTTGTTGTCGTAATTGACTTTTCTGACGATTTTACTAAAATGAATGGGACTGATTTTTTATCAATCCTGAAAAAAAACTGCAATATCAAATATCTTGCCGAGGGTGAAGACTTCCGCTGCGGATATAAAGGTTCAACGGACATTCCTGCAATTGAACGGTTC
>CAVJKK010000267.1:0-3015 GCA_963649855.1 Anaerovoracaceae bacterium | reverse complement strand
TTTCTTGGCACGACACGAGGTCGTACAGGTTCTTGGCGAGAGGCTATTTGAAGTTATTGTAAAACTTGAAGTTAAGGTTTCATAGGTTTTTGGAGGAAATATGTTAAAAAAATTATCGGCAGTAATTCTTGCTGCGGGTGCGGTTTTTGCTGCCAGTGCTGCACCGAAGGTTACGATTACGGGGGCTGACGCTAAGAGTGCTGAATTTGACACGATTCAGGCGGCGATTGACTCGGTAAAGGACGGCGGGGAATACACCATCAGTCTGCCAAAGGGTGAATACAAGGAAGTCCTTTACTACAACGGTCCTGCTACAATCAGACTTTCTGGTCAGAGCTCTGAAAAATACGGCAAAGACGTTGTCATCTACGAGGCTAACGACGGCGACATCTGCTTAAACAAACGCGCGGAAGGTGCTCAGAAAAAACGCTGCGTAATCGAATTTGAAGGCACGGGAAACCTCATTCTCGAAAACCTTACCGTAAAAAATACGTTTGAACGCGGTTCGGTAAAAGGTTCCAACACTCAGGCTGAAGCTCTCGGCTACGACGGCAGCGGCTATGTTGCAGCTTACAACTGTTCTTTCCTTTCTCATCAGGACACGCTGCGCACTACAGGCAAAACATGGTTCTACAAATGCTACGTTGAAGGCGACACTGACTTTATCTGGATGGAAGTTTCCGGAAAAGTTGCTCTTTTTGAAGAATGTGAAATCAACGCAGTTTATGACGAAAAACACTCAACGAAAGTTGCTTACGTCGGCGCTCCGCGCATGGCAATCGGTCCGGTTGCCGGCAAGGGTCTTGTAATCTTCAATTCAACCATCATCACGGATGACCGCCAGCAGACTTATTTCGGCCGCACTCCATGGAGAACGGGCTACTTCAATCAGATTGCATATGTAAACACAAAGGCTGGCAAAATTGAAAAATCTGTATGGCTTGAAAAACCGCTCACAGCGCCTGGAGTTCCGCAGAACATCATCGGCTGGAAGATGGACGCAAAGACTGCAAAATCTCTCGGTGTTGACACAAAAGACCGCGCAGACATCATTTCTGCAGCTGACGTAAAAAATGAATTTAACGGTCGCGATGCTATCGTAAACCGCAACTTTGACCTTCTGAGCAACAAATACCGCAAGGACACTGACTTTGACTGGGATCTGAACGCCCTCGCTGAAAAATCAGGCTGGAAAGTTTCTAAAGACAAGTCTGTTTCTGTGGCAAAAGGCGAACAGATTGCAAAAACTGTTTACATTTTCGACGGCAACTCTGACATAAGCGCAGTTAAACTCGACGGTTTTGCACAGGAAAGCGGAAAGGCTCACCTGCAGGGTTCTGCCGGCAACACGATTACTGTTCCACTCGCTTCAAAAGCTGTTGTAAAAGTTACGGGCTACTACGCCGGAAGCGGTACAATCAAGGCAGGAAAACAGGGCGAAGTTTCTTACGACTTTAACAACGGAACGACAGCTTCAACTGTTTCAAAATACTACGTTGTTTACGAAAAAGGCTGCGACCTTACGGTTACGGCAGGAACAAAATCTTACATCACGGCAATTGAAGTTCTTGCTGACGATTCTCTTGAATTCCGCCCGGTTACTGAAATCAAGGTAAACACTTACAAAAACCGCAAGCAGGTTCAGGGCAAGAAGACAATGCAGATGAGCGCAGTGCTCAACCCGCTGAACCCGACAAACTCTGAATACACTTGGTCTGTATCTGGCCCGGACGCTGCAGAAATCGACGTAAACGGCTTCCTGACGGCAAAATCTGTAAAGGAAGACACGACAATCAAGGTTATTGCAACTTCAAAAGATCAGAACAAGGTAAGCGGTTCGGCAGACCTTAAAATCTTAAAACCGGAAGAAGGCGCATTCTCTGCAACATGGCTCAACAGTGAAGCCGCTGCAAACAGCCTCGAAGGTACAAGCGACGACACCTCTGTTGCAACTGTTGCAAAGGCTGTTCCTTCAAAAGGCACATGGTCATACAATTCCGGAAAAATCACTGCAGACATTGCGAAAGGCGCCCTCACGTTCGGCGGTTACAGTTCAGAAATCATCGGACGCGACAAGGTTTACATTGACTTCCCGATTACGGCAAACAAGAAAATTGAACTTACTTCAATTGAACTTTCATACGGAAACCACGGAACGAGCAACATGGCATGCCAGATTATGTGGCTCAAGAACGGACAGAAAGGCAACATCGCTGACGACACAGACCGTCAGGTACGCAACGTAAAGAAGAGTTACCGCGTTTACCCTGCAGTAACGGCAGAAAAAGGCGAAACGGTAACAGTCCGCGTAATCCTCTACGGCTTGAACGGCACAGGCGACATCCCGATTCCGACAGGAAAATCCCCGACAATCGGAACAATCACCGTAAACGGCAAAGCAGTAAAGTAGATTTTTAAGGTGAACAAATAAAAAAGGGGCTGTCTGAGTTTTCAGGCAGCCCCTTTTGTGTTTTATAGGGGAGAATAACTATTGAAGCAGATAATTTGCAAGAAGTTTTTTCCATGAGAAGGTAGATTTTACACTAGCCCAAGACAATGACTCTGCAGTACTTCCTGTTGCTAAAACTGAAAGAACAGCATTTTTTGCCAGCTGATTGTCTGTCTTTCTTAAATCAGACTTCAGCCAGTACAGTGAAGCCCACGCTGCTTTTGAACCCTTAAAACTATATGTAGTATCAGTTTCATCAAGTTCAGTTGTTGTATCAGTATCTTTCGGGAAGCTCTTCAGAATATATGAGCCTTTTGTTAATCCGCTGATTGGAGAACCTGATTCAACTTCTGTTGTAACTACAAAAGTAATGCCAGCTGGCAACGTAATTCCGCTTTTCATTCCATTGTTAGCGCCAGTTCCTGTTACTTCTGTATCAGTGTAGTAGCACCATACTTTTACTGTTGCTGCCGTTGTTTCATCTGAATTTTTGTAGTCAACATCCATACAGCACCATGTATTTTCTGGTCCAAAAAGTGCTTCTGCATCTTCTTCCGAGCATGCGC
>CAVJKK010000266.1:0-3023 GCA_963649855.1 Anaerovoracaceae bacterium | reverse complement strand
CTACATTTTCACTGTTTCGAGTGAAAAAACTTCTCCCGTGCTTGATTCTCTCTATTCGTTTACGGTAAGGGAAAACTCAAAGATTTCAGAATTCAACATTCCAGATTTTCCGCCGCAGAACATCAGCATTGAATTTTCAACGGAAAAATCGATTCCGAAAATCCTCACCCTGACGGCAATCTACAAAGGCGAAGGTGAAAATGTCTACGAGCGGGAAACTGTAAGCACTTTTACGGGTGGAGAAGAGTCTGAAAAATGAAAAAAGTTTATCTCCACGCCGATTTAGATGCTTTTTTTGCCTCAGTCGAAATCTTAGACCACCCCGAATGGAAAAATCTTCCCGTGATTGTCGGCGGCAAACCTGAGGACAGACGTTCCGTCGTTTCAACCGCCTCCTACGAAGCAAGAAAATACGGCGTTCACTCTGCAATGCCATCTGCCGTTGCCCGGCATCTGTGCCCGAACGGAATCTTTGTGCATCCGCGTATGAACCGCTATCTCGAACTTTCCGAAAAAGTGATGTCAATTTTTTCCCGCTACTCGCCGGACATTCACCAGATTTCAATCGACGAAGCATTCATCGACCTGACGGGCACAGAAAAGCTTTTCGGTTCTCCTTCCCAGACAGCAAAAAAAATCAAGGAAGATGTAAGGAAAGAAACGGGACTTACGGTTTCCATCGGGCTTGCTTCAACAAAATACGCTGCAAAAATTGCTTCTGATTTGAGGAAACCCGACGGATTTTTTGAAGTTCCGGAAGGCTGTGAAGAAGCTTTCATGCTCTCCCTTCCGCTGAAAAAAATCTGGGGAATCGGTGAAAAAACTCTGGCGTTAATCGAGCACAACGGCATAAAAACCACCCGCGACCTTCACGAAAAACCGCTCAATCTTCTGACGGCACTTTTCGGACAGGCGACGGGAACTTTTTTATACAACGCCGTGCGCGGACTTGAAAAAGAAACGTTCAACACGCCGGCAAAAAGCCATTCAATCAGTGCAGAAAACACCTACCCTTTTGATTTGACTTCAGAAGAAGCAATCGAAACCGCCCTTCTTGAATTAAGCCACACTGTAATCTGGCGCATGCGCAGGGAAAATCTGAGGAGTTTTACGACGGGCTTAAAAATCCGCTACGAAAATTTTGTGACGGTGAGCGTTCAGGAAACGTCTGACCACGAAATCAGCAGCATTGATGACCTTTTTGAACGTGCAAAAAAACTTTTTTACAAAAAATCAGATCCGTCAAAGGGAATAAGACTGCTGGGACTTTCCCTGCAGAACACCGAAAGCGCTGAAAATCCGCGGCAGGCGGAACTTTTTGACTTCGGCGAAGAAAAAAAACGGAAGGTTGAAGAAGCCGTGCTCAAGGCGGAAAGCAAAATGCCCGGAATAAAGATAACGAAGGCGCGGCTTTTAACTCCCGGAAACCTGAAAACCCTGATTTTTGCGCTTTTTTCCGCAGGCTTCATATTTGCAGAAACGCAGAATGCACGGGCAGAAACTTCTTCACAGACAAAGCGGGACGCTGACGGCGCGGGTTCAATTGTCTTTGACTCGACAAAACTTCCGCCGCTCAATTCATCTGACGCGGACGGCGCACTTTTCAACTATTCGGTTTTTGACAGAAACGTTGATTTTACAGCCGAAGGTTACTGGAAATCAGTTCTGACGGGAACCTTTTCTTCAACCGGGGGCTTTGGGAACGACACGGCAGTTTCCGTCGGGACGCCCGTTCTGTCATCAGAAGTTGACTTAAACCTTTTGTTCATGCTCGAAAAAAAATGGTATTTTGAAGCCTCCTTTGCAGAAAATTTTGACAGAAACACGGTTGCGGCAGGCTACAAAGGCGAAGGATTTTTAAAAGAAGCGAGGATTGCAAACCGCGGAATAAAGTTTCCCGCAGTTTATTCGGTTGATGAACTGAACAGAGGAATCGGGGGCGGAGACAATCTTGCGCCGGGAATCAGCGTTCACATGGAAGATTCTTCGTGGAAAGCAGATTTTGCCGTAAGATATGACTCCGTCGAAACAAAAAGCAAAATCTGGTACGGAAAAAACAGCGTATCAGTCCAGCAGATTGCACCTGAAGACTATGAAACGGGATTTCAATACGTTCTTCCGTCAAAAGAAGCCGTGCAGAGCGTTGCGGCAGTTTACGTCGAATCAAGCACGGGAGATTATTCCGACCAGAACGGCAGAACATACAGAAAACTCGATTCTTCACAGTATTTTTTGAGCGCGCAGAATTATTCGGTTTTTCTTTCAAAAGACGCAAAGGCTTACAGAACTTCAAAAGCACTTCCCGCCGTCGCATTGCAGTTTGATTCATATTCTCCCGCCACAGAATTCGGCTCTTACGGAACGGCAGACTCTCCCGGCAGCGGATTTTTGGGCGAAACCCAGAAAGGATTTTCAAAAGACCTTAAAAATTATTCCCTTGAATTGTCGGGAACGATTGGCGGAAAAACGGTTTACTACGTTCAGTATCCGGCAAGGTTTTCACCTTTTGCAGCGTGCTACCGTTACGACGGCGGACTTTTGACTTCCGGCGATGCTTCGGTCTGTTCCGCTTCAACGCAGGCAGTAAGCAAAAAATATTCCGTCACGCTCGGGGAAAATGATTTTTCGACCGTTCTTACAGATTTTTTTAATTCCTCGCACATTTACGCAGACGTTTACTGCGAAGAAAATTCTTCCGCACTCGACGTAAAATACCGCTTTCCTTTCTGTGCGGGCGAAGACGAACAGGGAGCGTATTTAGGATACGGCACTTCAAGCGATCTTGTCGTAAGCATAAAAACTTACACTCAGGTTTCGCGCTTTGAAATCGGCACAAATGCGGCAGAAGGTTCAGTGCGCGTCTACAAAAACGGAATTCAGGACAGCACGGCAGTCTATGACAGTTCAACGGGCTGCATAAGCCTTTCTTCCGGCGTCTCTTCTTCAGACAAAATAACCGCACAGTGGAACGAAGATTCTTCGGATTTTTCAAAAGGAGCACTTGCAGCGGCGGCGGGCGTAAA
>CAVJKK010000265.1:0-3027 GCA_963649855.1 Anaerovoracaceae bacterium | reverse complement strand
CTTTGGTACCAAACGTAATTGAAAGAAGCGGTAACGGCGAACGGGCTTACGATATTTTTTCAAGACTTTTAAAAGACAGAATCATTTTTGTTGACGGCGAAATTAACGATGCAGCGGCAGATTTAATCGTTGCAGAAATCCTTTTTCTTGAATCAGAAAATCCGGACAAAGATATAAGCATGTACATCAATTCCCCGGGAGGAAGCGTAACGGCGGGTCTGGCAATTTACGACACAATGCAGTACGTAAAATGCGACATTCAGACAATCTGCATCGGTCAGGCGTGCTCAATGGGCGCCCTTCTCCTTGCAGGCGGTACTGTCGGAAAAAGATATTCCCTTCCTTCAAGCAGAATCATGATTCATCAGCCTTCAGGCGGTGTGCGCGGTCAGGAAAGCGACATCACCGTTCAGGCAAAGGAACTTTTGAGAATCAAGAAACTTTCAATTGAATTTCTTGCTGACAAAACCGGAAAATCTTACGAACAGGTTGCAAAAGACATTGAACGCGATTTCTATATGACAGCCGGAGAAGCAAAGGAATACGGTCTGATTGACAAAGTCATGCCGAAAAGAGTTTCTTCAGACAAAGAGGTAAAATAATGAGAGGTTTTCGCAACGATTTACAGTACTGCTCATTCTGCGGTAAACAGGGTGGCCCTGACAAACCGCTTGTAAGCGGGCCTGGAAGCAATATCTTCATCTGCGACAAATGCGTTGCAGTCTGCCAGAACATTCTTCTCGAAAAAGAACGGGAACTTTCGCCGATCAACATGAGCGATGTTTCTTCTCCGAAGGAATTCAAGGAATACCTTGATCAGTACGTTGTAGGACAGGACTATGCAAAAAAAGCACTTTCCGTTGCCGTTTACAACCATTACAAGAGAATGTCGACAAGAAAGACAGAGCTTAAAGCCGGCACGGGTGCAGACAGCGAAGTAAAGATTGAAAAATCAAACGTTCTTTTAATCGGACCGACGGGAAGCGGAAAGACGCTCCTTGCAAAGACGCTTGCGCAGAAACTCAACGTTCCTTTTGCAATTGCCGACGCAACTACCCTCACCGAAGCAGGCTATGTAGGTGAAGACGTTGAAAACGTACTCTTAAAGCTGATTAACGCGGCAGACGGAAACATTCCTGCGGCAGAACGCGGAATCATCTTCATCGACGAAATCGATAAAATCGGGCGCAAGAGCGAAAACACTTCAATTACGCGCGATGTAAGCGGTGAAGGCGTTCAGCAGGCGCTTTTAAAGATAATCGAAGGCACGGTTGCTTCTGTTCCTCCACAGGGCGGCAGAAAGCATCCTAACCAGGAAATGCTCGAAATCGACACGACGAACATCCTCTTCATCCTCGGCGGTGCTTTTGTCGGAATCGACAAGATTATTGAACAGCGCATTGCAGGAAAATCGATGGGCTTCGGCGGAAACGTAGGAACGATGGACGAAACTCAGAAGATGGAACTTTTGAATCAGTGTACGCCGGATGATCTCGTTAAATTCGGTCTTATTCCTGAAATTATCGGACGTATGCCGATTACAGTTGCGTTAAAGGAACTTACAAAAGCCGATCTGACAAGAATCCTTACAGAACCGAAAAACTCAATCGTAAATCAGCTCAAGGCAAGTTTTGCAATCGATGACCTTGAACTTGACTTTACCCCTGAAGCTCTGGACGCAATAGCAGACATTGCAATCAAACAGAAAACAGGTGCGCGCGGTCTCCGTTCAATCTGTGAAAAACTCCTCATGGATCTCATGTACGAAGCGCCTAGCATTAAGGGAAAGAAGAAAATCACGATTACAAAAGAGATTGTGGAAAGCGGAAAACTTCCGGCTCCAGAAACCCTTTTAATCGGCACAAAAGAAACAGCGTAAATGCAAAAACAAAACCCCGGTGGCTGAAAACCAGACCATCGGGGTTTTACTTTCTCCTTTCTGTCGCCTTATTCCAGCGTCAGGAAGGCTTTGTAGGCTCTGTAAGCCTGTTCAATGTCAAAACTGCTTGTAACTTCCCATGGAGCGTGCATGCTCAAAACGCTCACGCCGGCATCAAGCACGTTCATTCCGTATTTTGCTGCCAGATAGGCGATTGTTCCGCCGCCGCCCTGGTCAACCTTTCCAAGTTCAGCCATCTGATATTTAACATCGTTTTTATCAAGGATATTCCTTAATTTTGCAATGAATTCAGGGTTTGCGTCACTTGCACCGCTCTTTCCGCGGCTTCCCGTGTATTTGTTGAACACAATTCCACCGCCGAGAAATGAAGCATTGTTTCTGTCGAAGAGTTCTGCGTTCATCGGGTCGTAGGCAGCGTTTACGTCGCTTGAAAGCATTGAACAGTTTGCAAGGCAGCGGCGTACGGTCAGTTCAGAAAAACCGTTTTCAGTGCGGGCAACGATTTCTGCGATGGCATTTTCAAAGAAGTGGCTTGCCATTCCAGTTGCCCCTACGCTTCCGATTTCTTCCTTGTCCACGCAAAGACAGCAGATTGTCCGTTTTGTGGCTTTTGAATCAAAAAGAGCCCTTGCCGAAGTAAAGGCACACGAGCGGTCGTCCTGACCATAAGCAAGGATAAGGCTGCGGTCAAGTCCAAGGTCGCGGGCTTTTCCTGCAGGAACGACTTCAAGCTCTGCCGAACCGAAATCTTCTTCTTCGATGCCGTATTTTTCTTTCAAGAGTTTGAGTACGTTCTTTTTTGCTGCGTCTTTTTTATTATCGTCTTTGGCTTCTCCGTCTTTTACGGGACAGCGGGAACCTAAAATCAGGTCGAGGTTTTCGCCGGGGATAAAGTCTGAAGCAGTCTCTTTCATCTGTTTTTGTGCAAGGTGCGGAAGAATGTCGCTGATGACAAACACAGGATCTGCTTCATCTTCACCAAGCGTAATATTTACAGTCCTGCCGTCTTTCGTGCAGACAACGCCGTGAATTGCAAGCGGGAGCGTTACCCACTGATACTTTTTAATTCCGCCGTAATAATGCGTGTTCAAATAAACGACAAAGTCTTTTTCGTAAAGCGGATTCTG
>CAVJKK010000264.1:0-3030 GCA_963649855.1 Anaerovoracaceae bacterium | reverse complement strand
GTCGATGTCGCGGTAATTTCTGTTAAGTTCCTGAATGAAATCATCGTTGCAGAATAAAATTGAAATTTCTTCGCCGTCAAAGCCGAGTCTTTTTAAAACTTCCTGCTCATAGCCTTCGATTTTTGAAAACCATTCCGGCTCTGCCACTCCATCCTGCATTGAAACTAAAACTCTATTCATTTTTTTCACCTTCAGAACCTGTCTTTGAATTTTCGGAAGTTTTTGAGTTTTCAGAAGTCGTCGTGTCCTGGTTCTGATACTTTATGCGTCCGTGATAGTATGCCGCCAGAATCGAAACGAACGTGTCCTTGATTTTTGTCATTTCGCCGTAAGTCAGGGCACAGTCATCAAGCTGGTGGGCAGCGATTTTTGCATCAATCAGCGTCTGAATGAACTTTTCAAGGCGCTGTGCCGTCGGTTTTTCAAGGGATTTGCATGCCGCTTCACAAACATCGGCAAGCATTACGACTGCACTTTCCTTTGTTGAAGGAAGGTTTCCGTCATAGCGGAAGTCTGCTTCGCTTACGTTCGGGTCGAGTTCCTTCGCCTTGTTATAAAAATACGCAATTACAGAGTTTCCGTGATGCTCTGCAATTATGTTCACGATACTCGCCGGCAGATGCATTGCATGCGCTTTTTCCACGCTGATTCTCAGGTGACTTTTTATGATAGAAACAGAGAGGGACGGGTTCAAATCCGTGTGCTTGTTTTCCGTGTCGATGTTGTTTTCCGTAAAATATTCAGGATGTTCCATCTTGCCCATATCGTGATAAAGGGCTGCAACCCGCGCCAGAAGTGAGTTTGCGCCGATTTCCTTACATGCGCTTTCTGCAAGCTGGCTTACCATGATGCTGTGCTGATAGGTTCCGCTTGCTGTAAGGAGAAGCTTTCGCAGAACGGGAGAATTCTGGTCACTCAAATCCATAAGGCGGAAAACAGACGCCGTGTTCATCATGATTTCAAGCGGGGTCAAAAGCCCTAAGGCAAGGATTCCTGAAATAAAACCGTTGAATGCGACTCCCGGCAGGACAAAAAGCGCGTCCTGAAAATTGTCGTTGCACACAACCTTGAAGGCACACAGAAAAATCACGTTCATCAGTGCAACGGCAGCCGAAGAAAAAATCATGTCGATACGGCTTTCAATGTTGCGCAGGATTCTTACAAGCGTGAGCGAAGAAGCAAGCGTGAACAGAAACGGAATCATTTCAAAACCGCAGGCACAGAGAACGCCGAACGAAATCAAAACCGAAAAATAAAGCGCAAAAACCTGCCCGAAAAGAATCGTCACTAAAGCCACGCACAGCGCCGACGGAATTATAACGTTGATTCTGTAAATTCCCTGAAAAAGCGGTGCCTTGTCCCCGAAGCACGCTGCCGCAAACACTACGACAAAAAGAAAGGACGATAAAATCACCTCTTTCAGTTCAACCTTGTGTCCGAGGAAAACCGGCGTAAAAAGCAGGAACGCCATTGCCGAAAGCAGCATTAAAAACAGAATGCTGTCTGCAAAAATACGGTAATCGACGTACACGGGCGAAGAAGCCATCTTTCTGAGCTTAAGATAATCTTCGTCTGCAATCGCGAAACCTTTCCGGATTACCTTTTCGCCTTCTTCAATTGCAATCGGAAACTGATCATCCGGGGACATGCTCTTGTTTGCGATGATCGTCTTGTCTGCAATCATGCCAGGTTCGTATTCGTCAATCGAAAAGGAAGCAATCGTCTGCTGTGTGCTTGCATCAACGTAAACAATGCCTGCCGTCACAACGAACGTAAGGATAAACACAAGGAGCACTGCCCAGTTTTTCTTGACGTAGTCTGCAGCAGAATGAAACAAATCTGCCGGAAGTGAAATTTTACCGCTGGTAATCTTTGTCATTTTCGTAAGCCTTTACAATTTTTTTTACAAGTGAAGAACGGACAACGTCATCGCCGTCGAGTTCCACCATGCTGATTTCTTCAATATTCTTAAGGATTTCAAGAGCCTGAACAAGCCCTGAAGGAACCTTTCTCGGAAGATCCGTCTGAGTTACGTCTCCCGTTACGAACACCTTTGAATTTTCACCCATGCGCGTCAGAAACATCTTCATCTGCTCACAGGTCGTATTCTGCGCTTCATCGAGGATAACAGCCGCATTGTTGAGCGTCCGTCCCCTCATGTAAGCAAGAGGCGCAACTTCGATTATACCACTTTCCTGCATTTTCTTCACTATTTCAGAAGAAATACATGCGTTCATTGCGTCATAAAGCGGTCTGAGATACGGATTGATTTTGTCCTGCAGGTCTCCCGGCAGAAAACCGAGGCTTTCCCCTGCTTCGACAACAGGACGCACGAGCACAATCGAATTGATTTTGTGGCTCAGTAAAAGCCTCAAACTTTCTGCAACTGCAAGAAACGTCTTTCCGCTGCCGGCAGGTCCGGTTGCAAAAACAAGGTCATTTTTTCTGAACGCTTCAACAAGTTTTGCCTGATTTTTCGTCTTCGGATAGACCTTGCGCGCACTTCCGGGAATCGAAATCGAAAATGCCTGCGCGTCAAAATTGTCAAAACCGGTATTCAGAATCGATTCAATCAGTTCCTGACCGTTTGTTTTTTCCGTACCGTTTTCCGAAAGTTCGTCGACAAGGCGGTCAATTATGAACTTAAACTTCTGCTGCGTTTCAGGATTTTCAGCCGCAATCGAAATTTCATTTCCTTTCGTAAAAATTGCCGTACCAAGATGATTTTCAATGAGTTTTAAGTTTGCGTCGTTTGTTCCGCAGACTGCAGAAAGAACTTCCTGATTCTGAAGCACAATCGTGTATTCGTTTTCGTTTTCCAATTTTGTGTCTGTTTTTTCCTTTTTTTTATTTTTTTCTTGCCATACAGCCAGCCACTGAGGCTTTATTCAAGACTCCACGTTCCGTATTCGTCAAGGATTTCCGTCTTCATTCCGGACATCGGCCGCCAGCTGACGCTCAGAGAAAAATACGGCTTAAAGTCATAATTTCTCGTAGTTGAATTATAGCGAGGAGAAAGCTTGAGCGAAC
>CAVJKK010000263.1:0-3040 GCA_963649855.1 Anaerovoracaceae bacterium | reverse complement strand
GTTGATTACCTTGTCTATGTTTTCAATTCCGGTGATGCTGTCGTGAAGTCCCGCCTTGTAAGACGTCTTCATCAGTTTGTTTGAAACGACGGGATAAAAAATGTCGCTCAGCAGAGTTGATTTTCCTGAACCGCTCACCCCGGTAATGCACGTAAAAGTTCCAAGCGGGATGTCCACGTCTACATTCTTGAGGTTGTGTTCCCTTGCCCCGCGGATTGAAATGAACTTTCCGTTGCCTTTTCGTCTGTTCTGCGGAATCTGCATGAAAAGTTTTCCGCTTAAATAACGGCCTGTAACGCTTTCTTCAACCTGCATGACCTGCTGCGGAGTTCCGCTTGCCATGACCTGCCCGCCGTGAACGCCCGCCCCCGGACCGATGTCAACAATCCAGTCGGCAGTGCGCAGAGTCTGTTCGTCGTGCTCAACAACGATTACAGTATTTTTTAAGTCGCGCAGATATGTAAGGGTATCAATCAGACGTTCATTATCCCGCTGATGAAGCCCGATGCTCGGTTCATCAAGAATGTACATGACGCCCGTAAGCCCCGAGCCGATCTGAGTTGCAAGACGGATGCGCTGCGCTTCCCCGCCGGAGAGAGTTCCTGCAGAACGGCTGAGCGTAAGATAATCGAGCCCTACGTTTTTAAGAAAGTTCAGCCGTGCGTTTATTTCTTTTAAAAGCTGGGCTGCGATGAGTTTTTCAGTTTCGGTAAGTTCAAGCTTTTCAAAAAATTCCAGGCTTTCGCTCACGCTCAGTTCACACAAATCAATGATGTTTTTTGAGCCGACCGTAACGCCGAGCGCTTCTTTTCTGAGTCGCTTTCCATGACAGGAAGAACATTCAGAAACGGACATGTAATTTTCTTCTATTCGCACGCGCTGCGCTTCACTCCATGCTTCGTTGTGACGGCGCTTCATTTCTGCAAGAACTCCGGGCCACGGTCTGTTGTATGCTGAAAAGCCTTCACCGCTCTGTTTTTTATAAACCCAGCGGATATTTTTCGTAAGGTCGCCGTCCCACAATTTTTCAAACTGACCGGCAGTAAGTTCGTTAAAAGGCGTGTCTAAAGTCCAGCCGTTTGCATCTGCGACCGCTCCAATCATCGCCTGATTCCATTCACTCGAAGGATTGAAAAACGGCAGCGCACCTTCATTAAAGCTCAAAGATTTATCGGGAAGAATTTTCTGAGGATCCCACTCCATTTTTTCACCGATTCCCGTACATTCAGGACAGGCACCAAACGGATTATTGAAAGAAAAAAGACGGGGCTGCAGTTCCGGGATTGAAATTCCGCAGTCCGGGCAGGCATTTTTCTGAGAAAAGAACACTTCTTCCTCGTGCCAGCCTTTTTCGCTGTCGTCATTTACGCGCTTTAAGACAATCAGAACGCCGTTTGAACTCTTTAACGCAGTTTCAACCGATTCTGCAAGACGTTTTCTGCCGTCAGCTTTTATGGCGATTCTGTCAACGACGATTTCAATCGTGTGTTTTTTCTGCTTGTCGAGTTTGATTGAATCATCAAGTTCAACCATGAGACCGTCAATTCTTGCGCGAACAAAGCCGGATTTCTGAGCATCTTCAATTATTTTCTGATGTTCGCCTTTTTTTCCGTGAATGACCGGAGCTAAAAGCGTGAGTTTTGTTCCTTCGCCCCATTCCATGATTGAATTGATGATCTGATCGTCAGACTGTTCCTTGATTTCCCTGCCGCAGTTCGGGCAGTGAGCGTGTCCGATTCTTGCAAAAAGAAGGCGGTAGTAGTCATAGATTTCGGTTACAGTTCCAACCGTTGAGCGCGGATTATTGTGCGTTGTCTTCTGTTCAATGGAAATTGCAGGAGAAAGCCCTTCAATCTGGTCAACGTCAGGCTTATCCATGCTGCCTAAAAACTGCCGTGCATATGAAGAAAGGGACTCCATGTAGCGTCTCTGACCTTCGGCAAAAAGCGTGTCAAAAGCCAGAGAGGACTTGCCTGAACCTGAAAGCCCTGAAATTACGACGAGTTTATTGCGCGGAATCTGCACGCTGATATTCTTTAAATTGTGAACGCGGGCGCCGTGAATCTCGATTTTTTCGCCCTCAACCTCATTGATTGCCTGCAATTTCTATACCTGCCGGGTGCGCTAGATGTCCATGTTCATTGCAGTACGAACTTCTTTCAGCGTTTTTTCTGCAACTGCGCGCGCCTTTTCAACACCGTCATTAAGAACCTGACGAATATAGTCCATGTTGTTTTCAAGCTCTGCGCGTTTTGTGCGGAGAGGACGGAGTTCTTCGTTTAAAGCCTCAGTCAGCGTATTCTTGAGCATACCGCCGCCGCCATCACCGATTCTTTCTGCGATTGCCTGAGGTTCTTCCCCGGTACAGAGCGAAATTATCTGCAGAAGGTTTGCAACTTCCGGACGATTTACGGGGTCGTAGGAAATATGCCTTTCCTGGTCGGTCTTTGCTTTTTTTATGAGTTTTGCAGTTTCATCTTCCGTAGCACAAAGCATGATCGTGTTTCCGAGTGATTTTGACATCTTGGCAGAACCGTCAAGTCCCTTGATCATCGGAGTTTTTGAAAGAAGTGCATGCGGTTCAGGGAAAATCGGATTGTCCGGACAGAACTTTTTGTTGAACCTCTTTGCAATAAGGCGCGCAACTTCAAGATGAGGAAGCTGGTCTTTTCCTACAGGAACAACGTTTCCCTTGCAGAAAAGAATGTCAACCGCCTGATGAACGGGATAAGTAAGCATTCCCGCGTTTACGGACTTCATTCCGGATTTTGCGATTTCATCCTTTACGGTAGGATTGCGGTCAAGTTCAGCACTTGAAACGAGGGTCAGGAAAGGAATCATCAGCTGGTTTGCCTCAGGAACGTGGCTGTGAGGATAAATGCACACGTCTTCTCCCGGTTTAATTCCCGCCGCAAGATAGTCAATTACGAGCTGCTTTGTGTTTTCGCTGATTTTATCAAAAGCGTCGTGATCCGTCAGAACCTGATAGTCGGCAATCAGAATCATGGTCGGAACTCCAAGTCTGGAAAGCCTTACGCGG
>CAVJKK010000262.1:0-3068 GCA_963649855.1 Anaerovoracaceae bacterium | reverse complement strand
ACTCAACGTTGTAAGTTCGGTTGATTATCTGAATCAAAAGGTGAGTTCTTCAAGAATCCGGCAGGCTGTAATTGATAGAAAGTTTGAAGATGTAAAGGAAATGCTTAAAACTCCGTTCACGCTCGACTGTGCGGGTTTTGAGTGGCAGAAAGAAAATATTGACGGTCAGAATTATCTGACTGCAAAGAAGCGGGGAATACAGGTTCTTCCGCCGGACGGTGATTACACCGTCGATTTGATTATGGTAATTTCTGGAAGCGAAGAGATTTCCGTTGCAAAAGCTGTTGCTTGTAAATTAAATTCCGGTTTACTTCGCGTGCTGGATTTTGATGGATCGCTCAGAGGTTTTGTACGGGCAATTCAATTTGGTTACCCAGAGAAATAAATATTTTAAGGAGTAAGTAAAATGCTTACAAAAGAAGAATCAGCTGCAGTAGTCAGCAAATTTGGCAAAAACGATGCCGACACAGGAAACACAAAAGTTCAGATCGCTCTCCTGACTGAACGCATCAAACAGCTTACAGTTCACTGCAAACAGTTCCCGAAAGATACTGGTGCATCACGCGGACTGCTTAAAGTAATCGGACAGCGCCGTAAGCTGCTCAAATATCTTCAGAGAAAGGATCTGGAACTTTACCGCCAGCTCATCAAAGACCTCGGCCTCCGCAAATAATTTAAACTGGAGGTGTAAGTGATGGCAGTTGATAGAGTAACTTATAAAATTGGTGACGAAGATTTAATCCTCGAAACCGGAAAGATGGGAAAACAGGCAAACGGCTGTGTCTATGCGCAGTATGCAGGGACAGCAGTAATTGCAACGGTTTGTGCATCTTCTGAAGTAAAAGAAGGATTGGACTTTGTTCCGGTTACTGTTGAATACAACGAAAAATATTACGCTGCAGGAAAAATCCCGGGCGGTTTCGTAAAACGTGAAGGTCGTCCGAAGGACAAGGAAATTCTCGTTTCCCGCCTTATTGACCGTCCGATGCGTCCGCTTTTTGAACCGGCTTTTGGCCGCGAAATTCAGATTGTTCCTACATGCGTTTCTGCTGACGGTGTAAATCCGCCGGACATTCTTGCTGTAATTGCAGCGTCTGCGGCTGTATCGATTTCTGATATTCCGTTCCATGGACCGGTTGCCGCTGCCCGCGTTGCCTATATCGACGGACAGTATGTAATCAATCCTACATTCCAGCAGCAGGAAAAGGCTCAGCTCGAAATCGTAGTTGCCGGAACTAAAGACGGCTTTACAATGGTTGAAGGCGGGGCCAACGAAGTCAGTGAAGAAGTAATGCTCGGTGCCCTTGAACAGGCTCAGGGCTTCATTACTGCTATGTGTGAACTGCAGGAACAGCTCGTAGCAAAATGTGGCAAGGAAAAACTTCCGCTCGCTCCGCTCAATGTTGAACTTGCAAACAAAGATGCAATCATTGCAGAAGCAACTCCGCTCCTCGAAAAAGCATGTTTCCAGGACGGAAAGATGAACCGCGGTATCGCAATTGCAAAGGCAAAACAGCAGGTTGCACAGAATCACGCTGAACAGCTTGAAGATGAAATTCAGAAAAAACTTTTTGATTCATGCTTTGATGACATTCAGTACAATCTTCTCAGAAAGAGCATCCTTGACAAGGGCTTGAGAATTGACGGCCGTAAATGCGACGAAATCCGCCCGATTACCTGTGAAGTAAACGTTCTTCCTCGTCCGCACGGATCAGCCCTGTTTACCCGCGGTGAAACTCAGTCTCTTGCCGTATGTACTCTCGGTACGACTCTCGATGCTCAGGTTTATGACGATATTGATGGTGAAAGAAGCGAAAACTTCATCCTTCACTATAACTTCCCTCCGTACTCGGTTGGTGAAGTTGGTCGTCTGACGACAGGTCGCCGTGAAATTGGTCACGGAAATCTTGCACGCCGCTCTCTGGCTGCCATGGTTCCGCCTGTTTCTGAGTTCCCGTATACAGTCCGCGTAGTTTCTGAAATCCTTGAATCTAACGGTTCTTCTTCTCAGGCTTCTACCTGCGGTGGCTGTCTTGCAATGCTCGCTGCCGGCGTTCCGATGAAGAAAATGGTTGCCGGAATTGCGATGGGACTTATCACAGAGCCGGAAGGCGACAATCCTTACGGACGCTATAAGATTCTTTCTGATATTCTTGGTGAAGAAGATCATCTCGGTGATATGGACTTCAAGGTAGCCGGAACGAAAGACGGAATTACAGGCTTCCAGATGGACATTAAGATTGCCGGTGTTACGACGCAGATCATGAAAGAAGCACTTGCCCAGGCAAAAGCCGGACGTCTGCACATCCTTTCAATCATGGAAAAATGCATCGACAAACCGCAGCCAATCAGTCCGTTTGCTCCGAAAATCCTGTCAATGAAAATCAGCCCGGACAAAATCGGTGCTCTGATTGGACCTGGCGGAAAGAACATCAAGGCTCTCTGCGCTCAGTATGGTGTAACAATCAACACTGAAGATGACGGAACTGTTCAGATTTACGGAAAAACCGGAAAATCTGCTGAAGAAGCTAAGATTGCCGTAAAGGGTATCTGTGAAGATCCTGAAGTCGGTACAATTTACAACGGAACAGTAAAACGCATTATGGATTTTGGTGCTTTCGTTGAAATTCTGCCGGGAAAAGAAGGTTTGTGCCACATTTCTAAACTTTCAAGACAGAGAGTTGAAAAAGTCACGGACGTTCTCAAAGAAGGACAGCAGATTCCTGTAAAACTTCTTGAAGTTGACAAAATGGGAAGATTGAATCTTTCTTACATCGACGCTCTTGAAGCTCAGCAGAAATAGTTTTTCATAAAACGAAAATCCCCCGTTAAACAAAACGGGGGATTTTTTTTGCCTGCTGCGTAACGTTTTAAGAAATTACGTGCGGACGATAAACGTTATCTTAACGTTTTGAAAAAGTACGTGCGGACGACAAACGTTATCTTAACGCAATGTGAAAGCACGTGCGGACGACAAACGTTATCTTAACGCAGGGCAAAAGTACGTGCGGACGATAAACGTTATCTTAACGCAATGTGAAAGCACGTGCGGATGATAAACGTTATCT
>CAVJKK010000261.1:0-3074 GCA_963649855.1 Anaerovoracaceae bacterium | reverse complement strand
CTGCAAAATTATTTTGCAAATCAAAAACCTCGGTAATCCGGCGTGAACCAAAAAGCAAAGGAATTAATATTCAAAAAGCGGAAAACGCGTTCTTTATCCACTCAATCTTCGAATTCAAAACTCCTATGCAGTCAAAGCGCACCGGTGCGTCAGTCGGAAAATGCTTTAAATACATATAAACCCTTGCGCTTTGTATGATGCTCTTCTGCTTTGAATATGTCACTGCTTCCAAAGGATATCCGTTCCTTGTGCTGTTTCGATATTTGACCTCGAAAAAGACCAGATACCCGTCGCTTAACCCCACAATATCGATTTCTCCGTGCTTTGTGAGAAAGTTTCTGTCAAGGATTCTCACCCCGTTTCTTCGTAAATAAGAAGAAACCATTTCTTCCCTGTCGTTCCCTATACCCCTTTTGTCCATTATCGGTTAACTTTACCCTTTAATTTGTCCATCGCATCCACGAATACCAGAATTTCAGCCACCACCTCATAAAGCTCCGGCGGAATGGCATCCCCTATCGCAAGCTTCGACAGTGTCTTTGCAAGTTCCTCATCCTCATGAATGGGGATATTTTCTTCCTTGGCCTTGTCTATAATCTTTTCCGCAATGTATCCGCTTCCCGAAGCAATTACCCTCGGCGCGTAATCGCTTGGATCGTATTCAAGAGCTACGGCCTGTTTTTTTGTGTCTTTTTTCTCCATATTAAACCCTTGCGTCAAAGGAAGTATCCGCAATCACAAGCTTTGACAGATTTTCATCCAAAACTTTTTCAAACGAAGACTTCGTATCGCTTGAAAGCTTCACTTCACCCTTAAAGCTATACCCTTTTTCTGTCAGCCTCTTATCAAGGAGTGACAGATTCTTTTCGATAAATAAAAGGCTGTCTTCATCCGCTAAAGTGAAATTTGTGGATACATTTGAACCTGCGAGGCTTACATAGATATCGGCAGGTCCCAAATTTTTCGTATCCATATGTACGAAAGCCGTAACCTCCGAATCGCCCTCAGCCAAAGACTTATTACCTCTGTATACATACAGTTCCCCGGCCTTTGCTCCGTTCTCACCCTTAAACGGAATCTGTACATAAGGAATGAAATTGTTTAAGGCATTCATGAAATCAAGATTTTGATTTAAGTTGTTTACGTAAGCGATGCTCTTTGAGTCTTTCGGAAGAATTTCCTGCATGGTATCCGAAAGCTTATGCGCTGTCTCGAAAAGGTTCTTGTAAAGATTCTTTACTTCCTTTTTGTCGGACATATCTTCTTTTGAAAGTGTCAGATGTTCGGCAAAGGCTCTTTGAAGCGATTTGCTGACCTTCTCCTTTAACTCCTTAAATCCGTCTTCTGAAAGAAGGCTAATGGTCTCCTTGCTAATTTCCGCTTCTTTAAAGCTTTCCGTACCCAAGCCGAAGGCCCTGTTCACACTTTCTTCCGGTTTTTCAGAATAACTCAAAGTCTCATTTGCGGAAACGGATTCTTTTGAAATCACTTCCTTTAATGCAGAAAAAACATCTTTCAAAATACTTTCGGAACTTTCACTGTCCTGCACATTCAGTAAAGTCGTAAGAGCCTTTCCAAGCTTGCTTTCCGCATTACCCGGTCCGCTTAAGGTTTCTTTACCGGTAAGCGTAGTCACGTTATCGGATAAAGAAGTTTTAGAATCACCGGTCCTATCCTTCGATACAGCTGAATTTAAATTACCGGATTCGTCTTTTAATCCTGCCGATTGTAAATCTCCGAACTCACCGTTCGATGAAAGCTTTTTCAACTTTGCACCTTCGGCAAGTGTTTTTGCATTGTTTACTGAATCCGCTCCGTTTTCAAGGGTAAGAGTCTTATTTGCATCTATTGTCTGCGAACTTAACTCTTCATTAAAACTTAAATTTAAAAAGTCATCCGCCAGAGAATCCGCAATATCCGTAAAGCTTTCGGTTACAAGGTTCTCCATATTTCTGTAGGCTTCGTACGACTTGAGATTTGCCTCTGTTCGGGGAATGTCCATAGTCTGAAGATCTACTATATCCTTAACCGGATAGCCTTCATTTAAACTTACATCCCTGTAACTCTCAACCAAAGAATTTCTGTCAATAGGTCTGCCGTACTCCATGTTCCGAAGCGTGGTTTCCACGGAACGTGAATTTACGGGAATCCCCGCCTGCTTCAAGGCAAGCGTTGCGGTCTTGGCATTATTCGTATTGACGTTTAAAGGTCTTAACAGAGTTTCGTTGCTTGCAGTCTTATTAACTTCGAACAAAACCGTTGCACCCTTGGATAAAGAAACCCCGTCATTAACCTTTGCGTTAACGGTGACGCCGTCAGGCGTCTTAAAGGAATACTCGTTCCCGTCCGACGAAATAATGGTCCCTATGATTGTATCGTGATTGGAAAGATTTGAAAGAAGAGAAAGCAAAGCCTTATCATTTGCTTCCCCTATGATATTTAAGCTGTTTTCGACATTGTTTGCAGTTAAAGTATTTGAATTTGACAAAATTGATAAAGAAAGACTGTCCATATTTGTATCATTATATGAAGTGCCCTATAAATGTATCCCTGTGTATCGGACACTTTCCGTATTTTTTAAGCGCCGCTATATGCTCTGCACTTCCGTAGCCTTTATTTGACTTAAAGTTGTATTCCGGATAGACCTTGTCGTATTCAACCATCAGTCTGTCCCTTGTAACCTTTGCCACAATGCTTGCCGCGGCGATGGAAACGCTCTTTGCATCGCCCTTTATAATCGGAACCTGCTTAATCGAGACACCCGGTATCGTAACCGCATCGTTTAGCAGAACATCCGGCTTTACCTTCAGATTCGAAATGGCGCCTCGCATTGCTTCGTAGGTGGCATTCAGTATATTGATCTCGTCAATCCGCTTTTCGCTTGCAAACCCGATTCCCACACTTACCGCATCCCGCATGATGACATCGTAAAGCTCTTCGCGTTTCTTTTCCGAAAGCTTTTTGGAATCGTCCAAATAATACGGAATGCAATTTTTATTGAAAATCACGGCACCCGCAACCACAGGTCCCGCAAGAGGGCCTCTTCCGACTTCATCGATTCCGCATATATACTC
>CAVJKK010000260.1:0-3077 GCA_963649855.1 Anaerovoracaceae bacterium | reverse complement strand
ATGCGGTACTTATCTGATGTATCAATTAACACACAATCACCGTCGTATAGCGTGGGTTGCATACTGTCGCCCTCAGCGTAGAACGTCACGCAATTTTCAGGCTTTCTGCCGTGATGCTGAAACCATGACAAACGATAAGCACGGGGCTTTACGTTGTGTTCTTCCTCCCAAGAGGGCAAACGTCCTGCACCACAGCCGCAGGCGACCTCTAACTGTTTTATAAAGACTATCTGATCATCACTTTGACAGAGTTCTGGATCACTGTCATCAAAGACTGAAACAGGCTGCAGTTTAGGATCTGGATCACCAGAACCATCGATCAGCCATTCCATAGATACGCCAGTAGCCAAGCTTAAAGCTTTGGCTGATGCAGCTTTCATGTATTTTGTTTTACCTGATAGCCATCCGTTAATCGATGATGGTTTAACTCCTGCAATACGTGCTAGATCTGATTGTGATTTATGAAAACGTTCCATAAGAAACGTTGTTCTATCTGCTAAAAGTAGGTAATTCGCCATAAAATCTCCTTAATAATCTTTAGCTAAGGCTAACAAATATTATTGATGCTATGGCTTGCAATGTCTTTTAGCTATATCTAAAATAATGTAAAATTATTGTAGCTGTAACTAACGGGGTAATATGCTTTATTCAAAAGATGCAACTCAAGCAAAAAATGTAATTGATGAGCTTGGCGGCTTTTCTGCTGTTTCGCGTATATGCCAGATTGCGCCTTCATCTGTTTACAAGTGGACAAAAACAGGAATACCGCAAGCGCGCGAAATGTATTTACGTGTAGCTTTTCCTAAGTTAAAAGCTTGGAAATATAAACAAGCTTAAGGATGCTTTATGGCTTCATACGCTATTTTTACGTCAGGAATGAAACTGGCATTAAAAAATAAAGCTATCACTGAAAGCGAATATAGACTTTTAGGGTCCCTGCTTTGGTTATCTGGTAGAAGCAATAAGAATGCTAAATTATATTTAGACTCAAAATCACTTATGACAATTACAGGTGTTTTTCGTAAAAAAACTATTGATGATGCCTGTGCTCATTTTAAGAAGATCGGACTTATCTTTCTTGATAACGCAAGAGGCAAGAAACGTTCAGGTGTTTTGAACTTAGCTCATCCGTTTTTAAATGATGATCCAATCAACTATCAAGGGCTGTTTAAAAATGATCTTGAGAAAGACAGTATAGACGGAAACCGACTACAGTCAGAAAACGACTATAGTCAGAAAACGCCTATACCCAATAGTCGAAAACCGCCTATTGATAATCAAAAACAACGGTCGGAAAACGCCTATACAAACAGTGATCAATATATTACAGAGATAAATACAGATACAGAGTTGTGCGACAAAACTTTTGAACCTGAAAATTACGATCCAGATTTAGCATTTTTTGAAGCTCAACAAGAACTGGGTATTCCTGTAAATTCTCAGGCAGTATCAGACAACGCACAGAACGCACCAGAGCGCAAAGAAGCATCTGGGGCAAGTAATGTATCAACCTTACCTGCTGTCGCTGTCAGTGACAAAAATAAAGGGGGTGTAGAGGGTGCCGCGGTAAAGGCTGATGAGCCAAAGAAGAAAAAAGAACGCAAGCCCCGCATTCAGCAAGTTATCCCGCAGAGCGCTGAGGAGGTAAAGCCCTATATTGAAAAGTTTTTAAAGCGCCATGAGGGCGAGGATGGCTACAAAAATTTAGATGTGACGTATTACGCAGGCTCAATCTTAGATTTTTATCTGAAAGACGATGGCACATGGCGTGATAACAAAAACAATCTAATTCATGAGCCTTATCGAAAAGTATCGAGCTGGTTAAGTCATGACTTGCAGGAAGGAAAGCTAAAACAAGCTCAACCAGAAGATGAGCGTTTGACTGATGAGGAAAGAGACGAATTTTTAGCAGAGCTTTCAAAAGCTCTTGATGATGCAAAAGATGGAACTACAAACACAGCGGCACCCATTGAAGCCACGTTTGAATTTGTAGAGGAAGCAGACCTGCTGGAGCATAAGCATGACTAAAGACGAAAAATCACGTATTGAGCTATTACAGGCAATAGGGCTGTATGACCCTAACAATAAATTTACTTCACTAATCAACGCTAAAGCTTTGATGAATTTTACTAATGAGCAGATTTTTGAAGCGGCAAGTGCGCATGCTCAAAATTCAAGCTACCCGCTAAAGGTCTTTGATATTTGCGAATATTGGAGAAAGAAAAGCGGAATTTCAGAAGCTGACATTAAGGCAGGATTAGCGTTAAAAGCAGAGCAGGTATTTAACGAACTACTAAGCAAAGCAAATAGCGCTAATGACTGGATTGTAGCAGATGCCCGAGCTGCTGTCACTATCAAGGCGTTATACGTTAGCCCGCAACGGTTTAGCCGCTCAGATAAAGAGGCAGACGATTGGACACGCAAGAATTTTATAGCACGCTATCAGGCGGTAACTGATACAGAGATAGCGCAGGCACAGTGCCTGTTTGGTGGATATTACGCTAACACGTATGACCCATGCGTTACCTTCTTAGGAGACTATCAACAATGTCTGCAGTTAGCATCACAGTTATACGCAGAAAAAAAACCAAGGCTACCAAATAACCCAAATATACAAAAACTTCCGCCTGCAATTCACCAGAATTACGAGTGCACTTCACAGGAGATGAGTAAACACTATATAAACACCATTTCCGAGTTGTTAGAAAAAGCAGTTAAAAAACCAAATGGCACAGGAGTTAAGTTGTGATTAGAAATTGGGACATTGTCCGCCTGATTTTAGAAAAAATTGAGCAGAACAAAATCAGTGAATTTATAGAAAGCGATGAAGCGAATTCACATGTTCTTTTACAAGATGATGCTAACGCTTTTTTAGGTCATGTTGAGATTTTGCTTGATGCGGGAATTATCAAAAATTGCGTAGTAAAGCGTGATGCAAATGGTGATTTTTGTCAGTGGGATTTTAGAGGTGTTTATATCTCAATGCAGGGGCACGATCTTCTTGATGTTTTACGTGATACCACAGTTTGGAACAAGATCAAAACTAACGCTAAACGTGCAGGCGTTAAACTTTCATG
>CAVJKK010000259.1:0-3081 GCA_963649855.1 Anaerovoracaceae bacterium | reverse complement strand
ATGTCCGGCTTTGTTACGATTTCGATGAGCGGAGTACCCGAACGGTTGTAGTCGATATAAGAATGTTTACCCGGCAGGTGCAGAGACTTACCAACGTCTTCCTCGAGGTGGATGCGTTCAATGCGCACACGGCGGTATTTTTTGCCCTCGTTTTCTACGATGCAGTTTTCACCTTTAAAGTTGTTCGGACGAAACTTTGCGCCGCCTTCCTGCTCGTCTTTAGAATAATGCGAAAGAGGAAGGTCAACGTGACCGTCAATGCACAGAGGAATATCGTACTGGGTAATCTGATAGCCCTTCGTCAGGTCAGGATAAAAATAGTGCTTGCGGTCAAACTTCGTAAAACGCGCAATGTTGCAGTTCAAAGCCATGCCGGCAACTGCCCCAAGTTCAACATAGCCTTTTGAAATACGAGGCATAGCACCCGGCAAACCAAGGCAGACAGGGCAGACGCGAGTGTTAGGCATTCCGCCGTATTTATTTTCGCATGCACAGAAAGCCTTTGTTTTCGTCAAAAGCTGTGTATGAATTTCACATCCGATTACAATTTCATATCTATCAATCATAATTTACTCCGCGAATCAGGCTTTTACGGGAACGCCGCACCCTTTGTGGTCTTCTTCCCACGCCTGGGCAGTCTGCAAGATTTTCAGTTCATCAAACATCTTTCCTGCAAACTGGATTCCGACAGGCATGCACGAAGCATTTTTGTTTTCTTTGGAAGTAAAACCTGCAGGAACAGACACAGACGGAATGCGCGCAAGGTTTACGAACGTCGTGAAAAGGTCGCTCAGATACATTTCGAGCGGGTCGTCAACTTTTGAACCGAGCTTAAAGCTTGCCGTCGGACAGGTCGGGCAGAGAATCAGGTCGTAGCTTTCAAAGAGCTTTGCGATTTCCCGCTGAATGCGCGCACGCACGCTCATACCCTTCTTGTAGGTGTCGCCGGAGAACTGTTCAGAAAGGACGTAGTTTCCGATTATGATTCTGCGCTTAACTTCCGGACCAAAACCGTCAGAACGAGTGTCGATGTAGAGCTGGTCGTAGCCTTTTTCGTTGTCAACGCGGTTACCGTAGCGGATACCGTCAAAACGGCTTAAGTTGGAAGCCGCTTCGCTCAAGGCAATTACATAGTAAGAAGCGATTGAAGCGTCAAGAATTGGAAGGTCAACACTTTCAATCTTTGCACCTTTGGAAGTAAACCACGCCTTGACGTCTGCAAAAACCTTTGCAACATCGGCGTCCATACCCTTTGATTCTTCAAACTGCTTTGGAACGGCAATCTTGAGTTTTGAAACGTCAATCGCCTTTAAATTTTTAAGTTCGTCAGCAGAAGGAAGGTCGGCAGAAGTGTCATCATAGAAATCAACTCCAGACATGAGGGCAAGCGGAGTTGCGATATCCTGCGGAGTGTGGCCGATAATTCCGACCTGATCCAGAGAAGAACCGTAGGCAACAACGCCCCAGCGGCTCAAAACGCCGTAAGTCGGCTTTAAGCCGTAAACCCCGCAGTAGCTCGCCGGCAAGCGGACAGAACCGCCCGTTTCCGTGCCGAGCCCGAAAAGAGCCTGATTTGCAGCAACCGCCGCCGTAGAACCACCGGAAGAACCGCCTGAAACATAGTCGCGGTTGATTGGGTTACGCGTAGGACCGTAAACCGAATATTCAGTTGAAGAGCCCATCGCAAATTCGTCCTGATTGCAGCGACCGAGCGGAATTGCACCGGCATCAAGAAGGCGGGCAATAACAGTCGCGTTGTAAGGAGCGCGGTAGCCTTTAAGGATTTTAGAAGAACAGGTTAAGTTTTTTCCCTTAACCGAAATGTTGTCTTTTACAGCAAACGGAACGCCGAGCAGAGGTTTTTCTTCAAAAAGGCGTGCAAGGGCATCTGCGCCGTTTTTCCGTGCTTCATCAATCAGAGAATCGGCAGCCTGAGCCTTTGCAAGAACATCATCATAGATTTCAAGAAAAGCGTTGAGCGGACGGTCAGATTTCTGGTCTTTTTCAAAAGTGTCAATCGAAGCCTGAACAAGAGCCTTAGAAGTAGTCTTTCCAGCTTTCAGCGCTTCTACAGTTTCATTTATCGTATAATACATAGTGTTTTCCTGTTTTTACGGGCGCCACCCGCATTAAAAACTTATGCTCCTTCTCCCAGAACTTTCGGAACCTGATAATAACCGTCCATAAACTTGTCGGTCGTCTGCTTGATGTCCGGAATGTCGAGTCCTGAAACGATTTCGTCTTCGCGGAGTTTTTCAGCTTCCGTCGAAGGATAGGCATCATAAGGATTTTCGGAGTCGTCATATTTAGAAAGAATGTCAAAATATCCGACGATTTCGTCAACTTGTTTTTTCAGCGTAGCCATGTCAGTACTTTCCGGAGAAAGTCTGCTGAGCTGAAGTAAATTAGAAAGAGTTGTTTCGTCTACGGTTTTCATGGGGTCTATTTTATAGAAAAGAAGCACTTTGTGGAATACGCGCACGACCTCCTGTCGTGCACGGAACGCAAAGCGTTCCGTTAGGGGTGGCAGTCTTTAGCGCCATCCGTGGCGCTGTTTGTTTTAATGTCAAAATGTCGAGTTTTTGAATCACTATGCGAATTGGCAAAAAAGGCGTAAGTAAACACGGTGGTTGAGCCTGTCGCCCGAAGGCACAAGCGAAGCGCAGTAACCACCAGTATGCTTGATTTGTACCAAAGGTACACGGGCTCAATCGGCGCAATGATGACAGAACCGACCGAGAGCCTTTTTTTTAGACGGTCAATTTCAAAAACTCGAAGTTAGACTATAATCTATCGGCAAAATATAAACACTATTTCAACTGCAATTTTTGTTTCTTATTTTGCCGTTATGTGCTATAATGTTTCCGATGGCTGATACAAATACCGTAAAATACATTCTCTCGGACGAAACCGCTAAAATCTGGCAGATAAGCGAACGCAGCGTCAGGAATTACTGTGCGCAGGGGCGCGTACCGGGTGCAATTCTCGACGGCAAGACCTGGCAGATTCCCGCCGATGCCAAGAAGCCGGAACGCAACATCCGCCATGTCGTAAAAAACGAAAGCGTGCTTCAGGTTTTAA
>CAVJKK010000258.1:0-3087 GCA_963649855.1 Anaerovoracaceae bacterium | reverse complement strand
GTTCCCAGCGAGAGGCTATTTGAATTTATTGTAAAAACTCGAAGTTAGGGCTATTAACCTTAATTTCGAGTGTTTTTTTCTGAAAATCTTGAAAATGTAAGCCTTACTTTTCGTCAGTGGCGATTTCCTGCTTTAAGCCTTTGATTAGGTACAGGAACATTGCTACTGCGAGTATTACCGCGATGGCGTCGGCGATTGGCTGGGCGAAAATTATTCCGTTCATGCCGAAGAGACGGCTCATGATAAGGATTGCCGGCAGAAAAACAAAGCCCTGACGGCTGACTGCGAGTACGAGGGACTGCAGACCTTTTCCCATCGCCTGGAACGTAAAGTTCAGGACGAACATGATTCCGATAATCGGAGTGGATGCCATCAAAGAATAAATCATCTGTACACCCATGATTACGACTGCCGGGTCTTCCGAGAAGATATTCACAATCTGTTTTGTAAAAATGAAATAAATGCCCGTGAGTACAAAGCCCACGATTACGTTCAGAATTACGGAAAAACGCACGAACTGTTTTACGCGCTTTACGTTTTTTGCGCCGTAGTTGTAGCCGATGAGCGGGGAAACTCCCATTGCAATTCCAAGCTGGATAAAGATTGCGAGCATGTTTGCCTTCAGTGCAACACCCATCGCTGCCGTCGGAATGTCGCCGTAAACAGCCGTTCCTTCTATAAACGTCTTGATGAACGGAAGCAGTTTTTCAGACGTAACCGGAACGCCGTAGTATGCGGCGAGCAGATTGTTTGTCAGAATTGAACTTAAGCTCATCAGAATATTTGTAAGACTTGCCGGAAGTCCGATTGCAAGTACGCCCTTTAAAATTCCACCCGTAACCTTGAAGAATCTCGGGTTAATCGAGAGGGAAGAAGATTTTGAAAGGATGTGTGCCAGATAGATTACGATTGTAACGATGTTCGCGATTACAGTCGCAATGGCAGCGCCTTTTACGCCCATTCCAAGACACGGAATTCCTAAAAAACTGTTGAGGATGAAAATCGGGTCAAGGATGATGTTTACGACCGTTCCCGTCATCATTCCGATCATCGCATTCTGTGCTGCACCTTCTCCACGGATTATGTTTGTAAATCCGTTTGCGAGTACGATTGTCGGTCCGCCGATTGCGATTATCTTAAGGTAGTCGCTGGCAAAAGGAGCCGTGGTTTCTGTCGTACCAATCAGTTTTAAGACTGGCGTCATCTGCCACAGGATGAGCGCACCGCCCAGAACGCCGGCAATTATTCCGCCGTAAAAGCAGAATGAAGAAATGTTTTTTACTTTTGAATAGTTTTTTTCCCCTAATGCACGGCTGATGAACGAAGAACCGCCCATGCCGAAAATGTTTCCGGCAGCCATAAGGAACATGAAAATCGGAGTTGCAACGTTTACTGCCGCAAACTGGCTCGGGTCTCCCGTCTGACCGACGAAGAAGGCATCGACCATGTTGTAAAACACCGTAACGATCATGCTCAGTACGGTTGGAAGTGCAAATTTAAAAACAGCCTTAGGAACAGGCGCGTGTTCAAAGATTTCAATATTTTTTACCATAGGCGATTATTCTATTCAAATAAAAAAATGTGTCAATGAATGACAATTTATAGAAAGATACTGAACAAAATGTAACCGTTTGCAAAATACGCCGTTTGTCCGCTCCGTGAAAATTGTGTTATATAACACAAAATCTAGCCTGAGGAACGTGCAATTTTTTTTTTCGCTGTTAAACTTAAAAACGGAGGATAAATTTTTATGAAATTAAAAAAGATTCTTTGTCTTTCGGCAGCGGTTGCAGTCATCGGCAGTCTTATCAGCTGCGGCTCAGGCAACGTAAAAGGCAAAGTCTTAGGTGATTATGTCGTTGAACTTCCCGTTTACACAGAACTGGACTATGACAAGGCTTTAAAATCCGACAACGAAAATTATGGAAAATTCGGCTGTACGGGCGTCGTAAAAACTCTTGAAAACGGCGACACGGTTATCGGTCGTTCCTATGATTTAGGATACAGTTTCAGACCTGCCTACATTGTCCGCACGGCAGTTCCGGGCTTTCACAAGACTGTCGGCTACATCTACAATACTTTTGCAGGTCCGACTTTTGATGAAGTAAAGAAAAACGGTATTCCTGCAGACGATCTGGCAACATTGCCATTCTTCACGGGCGAACTTATGAACGATGCAGGTTTCTATGCAGAAGCGAACATGCGTCCGTGTGAACCTGAATCAACCGGAATTAAAGAAAGTTCTGGTACAAATCCGGGTGCAGAATACAGAATGACTTTTGCGGCTCTTATCCGTTTTATGGGTGAACGTGCAGGTTCCGTTGATGAAGCTTTGAAGATTGCAAATTCTGTTGACGTTCACAACCTTAAGACTGAACACACGAGCTGGGGCGGCGGAATCATCCTTGCCGACAGCACTGGTCATTACGGCGTTCTTGAACTGGTAGACAACAAACTTGTCTGGTCAGACATGGCAAACGCTCATTCAAACTTCTATATCAACGACGAATACCGCGAAAAGAGTGCCTACAGAATGGGACTTGGACGCTACGAAGTTGTAAAGGCTGGAATTGACAGCGTAAAGACAGAAGAAGACATGCACGACCTGATTACAAAAGTCCGCTACAACCAGATGACTTTTGATTCTGCAACGTGTAAGTTCAACCCGCTCGGCGAAGTCATGGGCGAATATCGTCCTGAATGGGAAAAATGGGGCGGAATCTTGTCTTACAAAGACGCATACGACCCGGCAAACAAAGATTATATCATGAGCGTACTTGCAAAAGACAACGAAGCTGCAAGAAACTCAACAGATGCACAGCTGCGCGAAGGCGGCTTGTGGCAGTCAGCATGGCAGTCAGTAGCAAACTGCAACAAGAAAACCTTGAAAGTCACATTCTTTGAAGATGAAAATTTAACATTCGACCTTAAGGTTGAATAAAAGGAAAAAATTGCGGGTTTTGAATAGTGTGTAAACTTGCGGAAAAAGGTTTAGGGAGAATGTTAGTAAAAATTGTTTCTTATTAGAAAGGATGTCAAATAGCCGTAGCCAAAGTTCTGACACAGACGCGTCTGTACGACCTCGTG
>CAVJKK010000257.1:2071-3095 GCA_963649855.1 Anaerovoracaceae bacterium | reverse complement strand
GTCCAAATAAACAAAACCTGCATTGAGCGCAGAAGTTTTTTCATCTATAGATTTGAATAACGGAAAGTCTTTTCTAAATTCGTTCATAGCGAAATAATAGTAGGTTAAACTTCGAGTTTTTGCAATTAAGGGGGAAGAAAAATTACAGCGCAGGGACTGCCGGGGTTTTTTAGAAAAAAAATAATTTATGACTGTTTCCGACATTGAATAAAGATTTTCAATTATTTATAATTTTTCCAATATTTTAAATTTTTAAGAATCTGTTTCTTTAGATGGAGGAAATATGACAATTGAAGAAATGCTGGGACAGAGTGCAATCCTTACTGTCCTTGGTCTGTGCGTCGTTTTTGCTTTCCTTGTCGTTATGATTGGCTGCATGAACCTGCTCAGAGTTTTCGTTCATGCTTCTAAACTTGACAAGAAAGAACCACAGTCAGAAAGTTCAGCTCCTGCAGCTGCTCCTGCTGATCAGAATGCGGTTGTTGCCGCTATTGCAACTGCGGTTCATGAAAAAAACTAACATATAGAGGTATTTGATAAAATGGCTAAAAAAATTGGTATTTCTGAACTTGTTTTGCGTGATGCCACACAGTCTCTTCACGCTACCCGTATGACGACAGCTGACATGCTGCCAATTGCTCCGAAACTTGACAAAATCGGCTACTGGGCTGCTGAAGCCTGGGGCGGTGCAACTTATGATTCCTGTATCCGCTTCCTGAATGAAGATCCTTGGGAACGCCTCAGAAAGCTCCACGCTGCAATGCCGAACACAAAAATCATGATGCTCCTTCGCGGTCAGAACCTTCTCGGTTACCGCCACTATGCTGATGATGTTGTAGACAAGTTCGTTGAAACTGCAGCTGCTAACGGTATCGATGTATTCCGTATCTTTGATGCCTGCAACGACCCGCGCAACCTTGAACGCGCTACAAAAGCTGCCAAGAAAACAGGCAAACACGTTCAGATGGCTATTTCTTACGCTACGACTCCGTATCACACAAAAGAAATCTATGCTGACCTTGCT
>CAVJKK010000257.1:0-2061 GCA_963649855.1 Anaerovoracaceae bacterium | reverse complement strand
ACCTTGCTAAGACTTATGCTGACTTTGGTGCAGATTCAATCTGTATTAAAGATATGTCTGGTCTTCTTAAGCCGTACGAAGCTTATGACCTTGTAAAGGCAATCAAGTCTAAGGTTGACCTTCCTGTAGAAATTCACTCACACGCTACGACTGGTCTTTCTGTTGCAACATTGCTCAAGGCTGCTGAAGCCGGTGCTGATGTTCTTGATACTGCGATTTCTGCAATGGCAATGGGAACTTCTCATTCACCGACAGAAACTGTAGTTGAAATGCTCAAGGGAACAGAATACGACACTGGTCTTGATATTTCTGCCCTCCTTGAAATTGCTGCTTACTTCCGTGAAATCCGCAAGCACTATGCTTCACTTGAATCAAAATTCCTCGGTGCTGATACACGCATCCTTAAATCACAGGTTCCGGGCGGAATGCTCTCTAACCTCGAAAATCAGCTCAAACAGCAGGGCGCTTCTGACAAAATCGATGACGTTCTCAAGGAAATCCCGCTTGTTCAGAAAGATGTAGGATATGTTCCGCTTGTAACACCGACATCTCAGATTGTAGGAACTCAGGCTGTATTCAACGTTCTTTTCGGACGCTACAACAACCTTACTCAGGAATTCCGCGATCTTCTCGTCGGAAAATACGGTAAAGTTCCTGCTGCTCCGAATGCAGACCTCGTTAAAAAGGCTCTTGAACTCAACAAGATGGACAAAGTTGTTGACTGCCGTCCTGCAGACCTCATTGAACCGGAATGGGACAAAATGGTTGAAGAATCAAAGAAAAACGGCGGAAACGGCTCTGTTGAAGATACACTCACATACGCAATGTTCCCGAAAGTTGCTGCAAAATTCTTTGAAACACGCGCTAACGGTCCTGTTGATGCAGAAAAGACATTCGGCGTAAAAGAAGCTCCGAAAGCTGCTTCTGCTAACGGTTCTTACACTGTTACTGTTAACGGTCAGAGCTATCAGGTTACTTCAAACAACGGTGCAATCACTGTCAACGGAACTCCTTACAGCGTTTCATTCGGTGAAGCTGGTGCTGCTCCTGCTGCCGCTGCAGTTACAGTCGGCGGTGAAGACGTTAAGGCTCCTGTTGCAGGTACTCTCCTTAAACAGTGCTTTGCCAACGGAACAAAAGTTACGAAGGGACAGACAATCGTTATCGTTGAATCCATGAAGATGGAACTTGAAGTAAAGTCTCCTGCTGACGGTACAATCACATACACTGTTCCTGCCGGAACTCAGATTTCTAACGGACAGGTTATCGCAACTATCGGCGGCGTTGTAAAGGCTGCTCCGGCTCCTGCCGCTGCTCCTGCACAGACTGCAGCTCCGGTTGCTGCTGCTCCTGCCGGCGGAAAAGAAGTAAAGGCACCTGTTGCAGGTACTCTGCTTAAGTACGCTGTTGCTGAAGGCGCTTCAGTTCAGGCTGATACAACTGTTGTAATCATTGAATCAATGAAGATGGAACTTGAAATCAAGGCTGGTGCTGCCGGTAAGGTTCACTTTATCGCTGCAACCGGTTCTCAGGTTTCTAACGGACAGGCAATCGCTTCAATCCAGTAAAATTTTCAGAAGCCTCTGAATGCTGAATGTTTCGGAGGCTTCCTATAGGAAAAACGAAATGATCGATTTAAATAAAAACTTTAAAAAGCAGGTTCTCGGTGTTACCTGTGCAATCATGGCAATCGCTTTTGTCGTAAGTACGGGCTCTAAAGTCCTCGCTCAGACAGCTGAAGAAACACAGGCTGTTGAAGCTGTTGCAGAAACTCCTGCCGTACAGGCTCCTGCAGCAGAACGTGCTTCCCTTGCTACAATCGGAACTGCAAAAATCAAAGGTACGGAAAACTGGGGCGATGAACACAGAATTTCTGTTCCGACATTCCTGAAGAACATGGCTAAATCAACTGGTATTTACAAGATGTTCTTTGAAACTGACGAAGAAAAGTCTCTCGCTGCTGCTCAGGCTGAAGCAAACGAAGCAGTAAAGAAGGCTGCTGATGCTTCTGCTTTTGCAACTGAAGCTCCGGGCTGGCAGAGTTTCCTCATGCTTTTAGTC
>CAVJKK010000256.1:0-3105 GCA_963649855.1 Anaerovoracaceae bacterium | reverse complement strand
GCGCAGATCCAGCCGGTGATTTTCCAGAAAAGCGTAAACTGCATCCACTGGATAAACTCGAAATCCGCACAAAGAATCAACAATTCCGCTCTGCCACGTTACGAGGGCACACCACGTATTTGCAAATTTGCGTCCGTTCTTGCGGTGTCCAGGGGCTGATTCGTCGTATTCAGGATAGCCGCAAATCATTTTTTCCGGCGAAAGCCTTGCTTTTTCAAAAAAGAAGGCACAGCGCTGTGTGTCGTGCTGTCCGTCGGCGTCCAGCTGAAGGGCATGAGTAAAACCGTTTTCCCTTGCAAATTTCAGTCCGGCTTTTACCGCTCCGCCCTTGCCCGAGTTTTTTTTGAGTACGACAAGATTTACAAAATCTTCATTCGCTGCTTTTATCTGCTCAAGGCAGCATTTTGTTTCTTCTGCGTTGCCGTCATCAACCAGAATCACTTTTACACCGCTTTGTCTGCAGTATTCTGCAAGCGATTCAACGACTTTGATGCAGGCTTTTCCGTGCCTGTAAACCGGAATTAAGATTGCGCCTTTGAAAGAATCCATATTTATTCCTTTTTTGCTTCGTAGTTTCCGCTGGCGTAGGTTATGCTGTCGGAATAGTCGGTCAGTTCAAAGGTTACACGGTTTTTCTCTCCGTCAAATTTCAGTTTGAAAATCACAACCGTATCGGGAAGAATTTTTTCGCTGAACTTGAATCTTTTTACTTCCGCAACAAACGGCATCACGCCAAAATATCTTTCCGCAAAATGTGCAACCATATCAATCTGCGCAACCGCCGGCAGAAGCTTGAATTCTGGAAAATGCCCGTCAAAATAATCGCTCGTGGCAGGAATTTTTACTTCAAGTTCAACTTCAAGAATGGAATCGTTTTCCCGGCGCTGCATTACGGTTTCCGCTGGAATTCCATGAGGATTGTCCGGCGCAAACAGCATCTGAATCACAGGCTTTTTCTTTTTTCCCTGCTGGTCAAGAGGGAGGGCGTCAAGATACCGCCATTTTTTTGGCAGAACGACGTTTTCAAAAAATTCCAGCAGATAATCATGAAAATACCGGTTGATTAAATATTTTTCCGTAGAAGCAAACTTTTCTTTTCCCGCTTTGTTCAGCACGACCGCCGCCGCAAGATACTGACGCCTGTCGCTCATCGGAACGACACAGCAGTCCGCGACAAGCCCCGTACTCATGATTCTGTTTTCAACTTCCACCACGGAAATTCTCTTTTCTTCAATTTTGACGATTGAATCGGCACGCCCCTTCAACAGAAAACGCCCGTCATCGTGAATTTCAACTAAATCTCCCGTTGCAAAGCCCGCCGGATCTTTTATGTACGGACTGATAATCGTAAGGCAGCCCGCTTCGTTCTTCCAGATTTTTGCGTTGTCAAAAGGCGTCCACTCAAGCCCGTTTTTGCTCTGCCGCCACGCAATTCCGGAAGTTTCGGTCGAACCATAAACTTCCATCGGCCAGAATCCGAAAATTTCGTCTGTTTCCGCAGCAACTTCCGGCAAAAGCACTCCCCCGGACGTAAAAATCCACGGTGATTTGAGGTTCAGTTTTTTGCCTTCGCGCTCCATATTCGTCCGCTTTAAAAACGCAGGAACGGCAATAATCATGTATTTTTCATCATCAAGGGATTCAAATTCCGCAGGAAATTCAATTTTTGTACGACGCACGGGAACGGCAAGCGAAAAAGGAAGCGACACTGTAAACAGAAAGCCGTAAATGTGATGCTGGCTCAACGTAGAAACGACTTTGCGGCTTAAGAATTCTTTTCCCCACTTTGAATATACAAACGCGTTGTCGGCTTCAAACTCGGTAAGACGCTGCAAAACCGCTTTCGGATGACCGGTTGACCCGGACGTATAAAGCACAATCCGCGATTCATCAGCCCCGATCGGCGGAGTTGAAAACTTTTCTGCTTCGGAAGGTTCAGCCTCGCTTTTTACAATGTCGGGAATAAAATCAAAATCCGTGAGCGACATTCCTTCAGAAGACTTTTTGTCCGTCAAAAAACGGATTCCTCTGGAAACAGAACGGATTTCCGCAATATAATTCGGCGAAATGTTTGCCGTAAGCTGCGCTTCTTTTCCGCACTGCAAAAGGGCGATGAGCGTGCACATAAAATACCAGTAATCGTCACAGTGCAAAATCCATTTGTCAGTTTCGGGATAGCGTTTAATAAAAGCGCGCATTTTTGCGCAGTCGGTCAGAAAATCGCCCCATGTCAGATATTTTTTGTCAGACCATTTGCCCTCGTAGCAGAGAACGGTATCGAGCGGGCGGGATTTTGCATTGAATTTTGAAATCGGGATAAGTTCCGGCATTTTTTTAATCACTCTTTTTCTTATGATGAATTCAGTCAAAAAAAGAATCCCCATCAAAAGATAAGAAATTCCTCCATTATATAAAGACCATATTTTAACATTCTGAATGAGCACCGTGTAAAGTGCAGCCGCGCCGTTCACGACAAAGAACGCACACCACACCGCCGTAACTTTCCGGCAATATTTTTCCACACGCTCAGCATCTTCAGATTTTTCAAGATTTTTGTCCGCAAGACACGCAAAGCGGAAAACCATGACGGGCTTTGAAAAGAAAGTCGCGCCAAAAGCAAACAGAAAAACCGCGTTCATCAAAACGGGATAAAGCCGTATGAAAAAATCTTTTCCCGTCGCAATGCAGAAAATCCCCGCCACGAGCAGAAGCGTTGCCCCCGCAAGAAGCCGCGCATTTTTTTTAATTTTTTCTGAAAACGTTAAATTCTTATCCCCGCCGGTCGCCGCCAGAAGATAGACAAGCCCAAGAAAGACGACAAAAAGCGAAAAAACTTTGACCGGCACGTCAAAAATCACGAGGCAGAGAAAAACCGCCAGCGGATATGCCACGGAAAGAACGCTGAAAAGGATTCTGATAAAAACACTCATGAAAAAAATTATACAGCAAGAACGGTTATTGAACAGCCCCCGCAAAAAAGCCGGAGTAGAGAATAAAATAGCATTATAAAACTTCGTTTTTAATGAATTTTTCAAATTTCGTGATACAATCAGTCAAATTATAAAAAGTTCTGAGAGTTTTGTCAGAAAAGTTCATGGGCAATGG
>CAVJKK010000255.1:0-3113 GCA_963649855.1 Anaerovoracaceae bacterium | reverse complement strand
CACTTCACGACAGGGCAATCAGCGCCTTCTGGAAGATTTTTCCTCCAGAAACGGAAGATGAAGAAGAAGAGCCACAGGAAGAAGAAAAACAGTCAACGTCGGCGGGCGTTCAGGAAAAACAGGGCGCAATTTTTGCCGCTGCAACAAGATGGTGCTACAGGAATTTCGGCGTAGACGTAAATTATCTGATGAACTGTTTCAGCGACATGCACGCGATGGAAACGTATCTTTCGTGGATTGTTGCACTCGATGAAAAGACGGTCTATTCAACCGAAGGAACGAACCTGATTATCTTAAAGGGTGCGGGCGATTACGCAGTTTTTGACGAAGAAGGAAAAACAGTTGCCACGATTTTAGACGGACACGTTAATTTTTCAAAAATTGACATTCCGGTTGCGGCGAATTCAATCTTGCAGGATCACGTTGTGCTCGGACTTCCGGCTAACAGAAATTACACGGTTGCAGTGAGCAGGGAAAGCCTTATTCCAACAAAGATAAGCGCGAGCATCCAGCATTACGACACGGCAGGAATTTTCATCGATGAAACCCCGGTAGTTCCGCTCTACCCTTACGACGGACAGATTTTCGGCACAGACACAAAAAAGAACAGCCTTGCAGAAGCAGAAATCACGTTTGAAAAAATCAAGGGCAGACAGGCAAAAGAAATCCGCAGGACGGGAAAACTGAGGAACGTTTCAAAACCGAACGTGACAGGAGAGTTTTCAGGCTCAACCAGCGGAACGTTCAATCTCGGAGTTCACGCGGGAACGAACAACATCTACGGCTCACTTCTGGCAGGGCACAACGCCGCAAAGGCAGGACGTTCGCTTGAACTGAGCCCGGGAATCGGACACCAGAGCATTCTCGTAAGCAGGATTCTTTTGAACACGGAACTGTACACAAATTTTTTCTACGCCTTTTCCGATGACGTAGACGACGATGACGGCAGGTTCAACCTTGTGCCGTCGGTAAGGTTTTCGCTCTCGTTCAAGCCGGTGCACAAAGTACAGTTCTTTGCAGCCGCAAACCTTGACCTGCACATAGCAGACTTCAACGATGCCGCCTTCGACGAAGACTACCGCCTGACCGCCACCGGACAGGTAGAAACCGGCTCAAAACTGAAAATAGTCCCGAACTTCAGCTTCGGAATAAAGTTTTAAGGACACGGGTTCACAAAAGAACTATAAACTATGAAAAACAAAAATATAATGATACTTTGCAAAGTCATCGACAACTTCGGCGACATCGGCGTCGTCTACCGCCTTGCAAAAGCACTGAACGACGTTGATTCTTCCCTCAGCATTACGATTGTCTGCTCAAACCTCGAAAGTTTTGCAAAAATGGCAGCTCAGGTCGATCCTGCAAAAAAAGAGCAGGACTTTTACTACGGCGCGTGCAGATGGCACATCTTAGACTGGGAACAGAGCCCAGACTTCAAGTTTGAATGTACGCCCTTCCCCATCGTGCTGGAGTGCTTTCAGTGCGGACGCCCTGACTGGCTTGAAAACATTCTTTTTGACAAAAACGCCACGGAAACCTTTCATATTTTCAATATCGAATATCTGACGGCAGAAGAATACGCGGACGACTTTCATCTTTTAAAGAGCTACACGCGAAGCGCCAGCGTAAAGAAGATGTTTTTCATGCCGGGCTTCACAAAAAAGACGGCGGGGCTCATCCTCGACAGGTCATTCTTAAACGCACTTGAAGAAGCAGAAAACGCTCCGAAAGACGAGCACACCTTCACCGTGACGCTCTTTTCATACAAGCGCAGTTTTATTGAAGTCTTCAACGCGCTGAACGCATTTTTACAGAAAAAGCAGCAGACAGACGAAAACTTTAAGATCAAGGTGCTTGCGGCGAACGGAAAAAGCCTTCCGTTTGTGAAAGAAGCGTGGCAAAAGACCGGAAGGAAAGTTGAACTGACAGAACTTCCGTTTTTGAGTCAGGAAGAATGGGACAAAGTTCTGTGCTCTGCGGATTTCAATTTTATCCGCGGTGAAGAAAGCCTTGCGCGCGCCTGCCTCAGCGGCAAACCGTTTTTCTGGCACGCATACGTCCAGGAAGAAAACTACCAGCTCGTAAAAGTGAACGCACTGTTAAGCCGGCTGGAACCGTTCTTCAACGACAGCCAGACCGCCCAAAATTTCAGCACGCTGTGGAACGAATACAACACGCCTGACACTCCTCTCAACGAAAAGAACCTTCTTGATTTGTTTGAACAGACAGCCCAGAACAGACTGACCGAAACATTCAAAGCCTTTGCAGACAATTTGAAGAAAAACGGCAACCTCGCAGAAAACCTTCTGAACTATCTCTCAGGTGAAGGCTTGTAGACAGACATTAAACACGGCAGTTGAAAAAATGTCTGAAAAAAACTATCATAATAGAATAAATGCTTATTTTTTGAGGTAACATATTATGTTAATGACAAATGAAATCAGAGTCGGAACAGCTTTTATGTACGAAGGCAACCCTCTTATCGTTCAGAAGCTTCTCGGACAGAAGGGCGGACGTCAGGGCATGGTAACAAACCTTCGCGTTCAGAATATCGTAACTGGTTCAACAATGCAGCTCGGTCTCGACGCCGGTGAAAAATTTGAAGAAGTTGAACTCGTTAAAAAGACAGTAAAACTTTCTTACATCGACGGCAGCGAATATCATTTTATGGATCAGGAAACATACGATGACATCATGCTGGATAAAGATTATCTCGGCGACAATGCCGGCTACATCTCTCCGGATGATGACTACGAAGTTTCAGTAACTTACTACAACGACAGACCGGTTGGTGTTGTTCTTCCGGTAAACGTTACACGCACAATCACTTACTGTGAACCGGGCGTAAAGGGCGATACTTCAGGCAAATCAACAAAACCTGCAACCCTCGATACAGGCATGGAGGTAAAAGTTCCATTGTTCTGCAACACAGATGACCGCATCGTAATCGATACACGCGACGGTTCATTCGTAGAACGCGCAAAAGACTAATCTTTAGTCAGCCGCACAAAAAAATCCCCGAAGCATTCAGTGATTGAACGCCATCGGGGATTTTTTATTTTAAATTGAATGTCGGTTTTTTGAATTAGTGTGTAAATTGTCAGAAAAAGGCG
>CAVJKK010000254.1:0-3117 GCA_963649855.1 Anaerovoracaceae bacterium | reverse complement strand
CGGCAATTCGTAGTCGCGCACGAGCATCTGAGACGTCCGTGCAAAAATATCGACGTCAATTACAATCTTTTTTCTGTGAACGCTCACCGACCAGTGAAGTTTTTCCCCTTCTTCATCTGCCGGCATCTGCGTACAATTGTGGATTTCTGAATATTTGTTGAAAAGCGTGTTTCCCGCAAGAATGATTTTTTTGCCTTCAATTTCAACAAAGCAGCACAACTGATTTTCAAATTCACCTTCAATGCAAAACGAAGATTTTGAAAGAAGTTTTCCGGAAATTGAACTCGTAAGGTTTGAAGAGGAAAGATGAAAGAACGGATTTACGGGCTTCAAGCCCCACGATTTTTCGATGTATCCGTAGGAAGTTCTTGGAACGATGGAATATTCAACGCCGTCGAGTTCAACAGAACCCGCAAAAACAGTCTTTGCGCCAGAAGGAAGCCACACAGTGTTTTTTCTGTTAAAAAGAGGTCCGCACTGGATATTTTTTTCAAAATGAAGGTTCCATTTTATTTTTCCGGCAGAACACAAAAGTTCAGGCTTTGCACGAAGTTCTGTTTCCGTCACTTCAATCTGTCCGGAAATCAAATCACAGCCGAACGTACAGTTTTCGACTTTTAACAGCTGTTCGCCTTTAAAAAAATCGAGTTTTTCTGCCGCCTTAAAACTGTTCAGCTGTTTTCCGCCTTTTCCGAAAACGCCGGCTTTTACAAGCGCATAACTCGGCAAAACAGAAACTTCTTCCCCTGCACTCTGGGCAGAAAGAGTTCCCGCAAGCGCATACTGCAGCTCTGATTTTGACAGTTTTAACTTTGATTTCTGTGCTATGACGGGTTCTTTCGGGGAAACGAGCGGATTTACATAATAAAGTTCAATAAAAAAAGTCTTCTGAAGCCCCGTCGTTCTGTTGATTCCCGTAAAAACGTAGCGCCAGTGTTCAAATCCATTGCGCTTTAATTTTCCTTTCAGAAGATAATTCTCAAAATGATTATTTTTCTTTGACAAATCCATTAAAAATCCCACCCGTAACAAACTCAAAAAATTTTAAACTTCTTTCTTTATTAAATTTCGGTAATGTCCGGGTGACGATTTAGCATTATTTGAAGATTTTTTTCAGTGTCTTGTCAAAATCTTCTTTTTCCTGAGGGAAGTTGTCGTCAAGATATTCAAAACAGTCTACTGCCGCTTTCTGAACATGCTCATACCAGATTTTATAAAGTTCCGGCTCAAAATTGTCACTTGGATACGGAGCACCCTGAATATCAGAAACCAGCTGCCGCATCATCGCTATACACGTTTCAAATTTTTTGTTCATACTTTTTCACCTCCCCCAATAATGCAGGTCAATTTTCAGACACACTGAACATTATAAAGGCAAAATCGTCTTTGGACTATTTAAATCTTCGTTATCAGGCCCGATTATCGAACTGTATTTTTTCTGTCCCGAACATTCATAAAGGGTTCTGAAGCCTTCATTCAGCTGCTCATTCGTACAGCGCAGAAGTTCAAGAAGCTTGTTTTCACGGTCATCGTCCATAATTGCGTAAAGCGCGCGGATCAGGGCGATATTTCCTCTTGCACGCGGTGTTTTCGGCACGACAAAATGAGAATAAGTTCCCATAACCGCTTTTTCAGTTTCTTCCTGCGTAAAATGTTTTCCGGCGGCTTCTTTTAAACATTCTTCAAAAACCGCATTCGTCTTTAAAGGCATTGGATCGCGGTAAGAAGCAAAAATCACGTTTCCGGTGGTTGAATCGAGATCACAGAATGCACCGTAAGCGCCCCCGATTGTACGGATTTTTTCCCACAGAAGAATGTTTGAAAGCCAGTGGCAGCAGATTTCCATGACGGCGTTTCCTTTCTGTGCATAGGGAATTGTCCTGAACGCTTCGGAGGCAAAGCCGACCTGTCCTGGAATTATAAGGTTTTCTTCCGTATCTGCTCCGTTTTTTGCCCCCGGAAGTTCCGTCAGTGCGATAAAATCTTCTGGTTTTGACGAACGAGGATTTTTCAATTCCTTCAAGCCGATATTTTCTGCAAACTGAACGAAAAGACCTTCGTTGTTTTTGATTACTTCCGGCTCTGCAATCACATGAATAAAACCACCGCCGTTTTTAATTTCAGCAAAAATTCTATTGAAAGTCTTTGAAAGTTCTGCAAAATCGGTTTCAGAAAGTTCATGCAGGATATAAAGCTGGCTCAATCCGTTTAAAAGCTCGTCAACGGCTGCAACTCTGGAAGTTTTTCGTAAACTGCGCAGCGTTGCATACTGATGTCCGCCCGGCAGAACGCTCGAATCAAAGTCATTGCGGGTTTCAACGGCAATATCTTTTAAACGCTTTGTGTCGCAAAAATTGCAGAGGTTGATGTTATCTTCCAGAAGTTTCAACCCTTCCTTCAATTTTTCATCAAGTACTTTCAGCTTGAAAACTACCCAGTCGCGCCCTGCAAAATTATATTTTTTTAAATACTGCTCATTGTTTTTTGTGTGAGGAACTTCATTTGTAAGGATTGAACACGTAATTCCGCCGGTGTGAAGCGCCGACTGCATTGCAGCTTCCGTAAAATCAAGGCTGCCCCAGCCGCAATCGCTCACGGTTTCTGCAAAAAGCGAAAGATATTTATAATCTTCTGGAGAAAGGACATCCGCCGGAAAGCCGGTTTCAAAATAAGTTATGCCGTTCGTGTTTTCTTCGCTCACAAAATAATCGACTCCAGTTCCGCCAAGTTTTCTGATTTTTACGGAATAATCATCAGAAACGCGTTTGCCTTCCGTTATAAAATCTTTCGGACAGAGATGAGGCAGGCAGGTAACATCGTCTTTTTTTGACTGAAAAGCGTGCAGTTTTTCCGTCTGCTCTTTTACCGTCTGTTCCGTGGTGTCCTGCATCAAAAGTCTGATGAGTTTTTTTTCTGCCCGGTTGCGTTCCGCCGTAAACTTTTTTGAAGGTTCAATTTCTGCAACAACGTAATTTTTATTCTGAATGAAAAATTTTGTGATGAGTTCTTCCAGATAGCCTTTGTTCGACTGAATTTTCTGACGGACCTGCTCAAGCACGCTGCGGACTCTGAAACTTTCATTCAGATTTTTGCCGTAAAGCCAGGCGTTTATCGGCT
>CAVJKK010000253.1:0-3120 GCA_963649855.1 Anaerovoracaceae bacterium | reverse complement strand
GTACTGTTTTTCTTAAAATTGTAAGTCGGCTCGTTGCTAACGGAATTCAAAGTAAAAGTTGAAAAAGTATTCGCGCCGTAAAAATTCACCGTTTCGTCAACAGATGACGCAATTCCCGCATAAGATGAGAACGTGTTGTCGCCGTAAATCTCCGCGTTGCCGTAAATTTGAAGATTCACTTTTCCACTGAACCCGCCATAAAAATAAACATTTCCGGAAGACTCTGTCTTTACTTCAAATCCAAGTCCGTTGTTTGAGCCTATAGGGCTAACCGGTACAGAAGATGAAGCCGTTCCAAAATAAATATTTCCGTCTGTCGAAGAAATCGTCTGCCACCAGCCGGCTTCAACCGTTGAATTGTAGTGCTGATCATCAGTGGAAGTAACTTTTCCCCCGTTGAGAGTAAGCGCACCATCAAAAGTTACGGTTTTACCGTTCACCGTTGATGTCACTGTTGCCGTACTGTCAAAAGAAAGGGCATTTCCGGCAGTCACATTCGCAGCAACGGTCGCTTCACCAAGAAAAGAAATATCGTTGTCCGCCGAAACCGTCGCATTAACTTCCACCGTGCTGTTAAATACAATGTCGTTTGTTGCGCTTACAGTTCCGTCCACAGTCGCTTCATCGCTAAACAAAACATCTCTGACAGCAGTAACGCTCGACCCTGACTTTATTTCCGCCGTGCTGCTGAAAGTAACGTCAATTTTCGCAGTTACAGTTCCGTCCACAGTTGTAGTACCGCTAAAAGTAACGCCCGCACCAGTAGATTCCACCGCCGCAGTCAAATCTGCTTCGCCCGCAAAAGTAACTGCACCGCTCGCCGTGATTGCAGCGTTTACGTCCGCATTGCCGTTAAAAGTGATAGCATTAACGTCTGTAACCTCACCGCCGACTGTAATTGTATTCGAATACGAAGAAACAGAATCGCCGAGTGTAACCGTTCCGCTGCCACTGCCCGTGCCGGTAAGCCCACCCGAAAGAGAAATATTGCCTTCGGTAGAAAAAATCACGCTGTCCGAACTGAGAGTTACCACCCCGCCGTAAGACTGCGCACCCGTAGTATAAACATTTGCCCCGACGGTAGACGTGCCGCTTACAGTGAGGGAAGCGAGTTTTGAATCATTACTAGTATTCGTTGCATTACCGACGCGCCCTTTAAAAACGGCGTTACCATCGATCGTAACCTTTTTCGTCTCAGACTCAGTTGACCCCCACCCTACAAAATTCTTGGCAAACGTAACCGTGCTTGCTGTAATCGTTATATCAGAATTGACAAGCACGTTGCCCGCATAACTTTGTTCACCGATTGTGGACACGCTCGTCGCACCACCTAAAAGTGACGTTTTCCCGGTTCCCGTTACATTTATGCTTGCTGCAGTAACAGTTCCACGAATCTGCGCAGTATTCTCACCCGAACCGGCAAAAATGAGTCTTCCGGTAACATCAATATCACGACTTTCAGTCGAACCTGAAGCCCCTTCATAATCCCCCGTAATGCTCAAATCACCGGTCACCGTTATAGAAGCATACGTCGTAAGACTTCCGTTAAAAACAAGCGAAACAGAAGAATCAATTGCCGACTTAGTCTCGACATCTCCCGTAATCGTTACAGTGTCAGTTCCCGTAAAAACCGCCGTGTCTTCAGAGCCGGGAACATCAGTCGCCTCAGCACCATCAACAAGCCAGTTGGTCACTTCATTCCACGCGCCTGAATCTCCGCCATTCCATGTGAACTCCGTTGCAAGCGCCACACCGGCAGAAAAAACAAAAAGCGCACACACAAAACCGGCGCGCACGTTCACGCCGGAGCGAAAAAACTTCTTTATATTCTTACCATTAAAAACTTCAAAAAAAATACTCATAAAACCCTATACCCGCAATTTCAGGTCAAAAAAAAATCCGACAATTCTACAGTAGAACATCGGACAAAAAAACGCACGGGTTTAGCATCACAAAAAGCGGGAAAATTTACACGCACGACACCACGTTATCATTCTGAACGGGATATTTTTTAGCAGTACACGTTTCGTCGTCATAGAATTCTTCAACACAGTCGATTTTCAGCGTGTCCTTATCGAGCGAATCATCTTCCGAAATCTCAAAATCAGCCGTCGAAAGCGGAGTGTTCCACTTCAACCTGGAAAAAGTCCTGCACAGTTCATCTTTGAGCGCAACAGCATTTTCCCCCGCGCGCAGATGAATATACGCCACCGGCGCAAGAGAACCTTCCGACAAAACTTCGAGATAAACTGCCCTGTAAATTTTTCCACAAACCAGCGAAACATTCATAACCGGATTTTAACACAAATCAGACAATTTTTTCACTTCTAAAGAATTTTTATAATAGAGAATGGATTTTTATGGAGCCAAAGTCTCTGCGCTGTAACTACAATCTCTGCCGGCCGTTCCAGGGCTGCGGCGTCTGACGCGCCTCCGGTGCTCCGCACACGCCTCGCGGCGTCCCTTCCAGCCCGGGCTAACTCTTGATAAATGAACTGTTACGGACGAGCCAAAGGGCAGCCGTGCATTTTTGCCCAGCGTAAGACAGCGTTCAGCCTTGTCTGATACCCTTTTCCCCATATCACAAATACACAACAAAAAAAAGGTCTGCCAACGGCAGACCTTTACGCTGAAGAAAGTTGACTTATTTTTTTGGCTTACGATTTTGTGAACGTAAGGGTTTTGCTTGAGTTTGTAAATATGTTTGTAAAGAATACTGAAACATATTCGTTTTCGCTTGTCCAGGTTGATTCTGAACCGCTATTTGAAATAGTGAACGTTTCTGTACTGTCGTAACCGTTTGATGACCAGCTTACAGTAATCTTTGAACCGCTTACAGTGTATGAACCAGATTTTGCAGACAATGCCGTCTTATCTCCGCTGTAAGACCATGTACCATCTTTAAGAGTAAGACTACCGCTCTGTGCCGTACCTGTTGCTTTATATGTGTAAGTACCATTTACAGTAGAAGTAGTAGACGTAGAACTACCAGAACCACGATCCGAGCCAGAAGAACTATCAGAACCTGATGAACTACCATCACTAGAATCAGAAGAACTACTATCTGAAGTTGACACTAAGGCATAATTTCCCTTAAAACACTGTGCGTAATATTCAAGT
>CAVJKK010000252.1:0-3126 GCA_963649855.1 Anaerovoracaceae bacterium | reverse complement strand
ACTCTGTACGGGCAGAAAAAATGAAAGACATTCTCCCCCTTCTGCTCAATTACAGACCTTATTTTCTCTTTAGACATAATGAAAGTATATCACTATAATGTCTCGTATGAAATATGTTTACGTTCTGACCTCCACCGTCAATGATTTGTACTATGAGCAGGCTTTGATGTCGGCTTATTCCTTAAGAAAACACATGAGCAATGCCGAAATCATCTTTCTGGTTGACGACAAAACGGCACTTTCCTTTACGGAGCAAAATAAGCGCACGGCTCTTTCCAGATATGCTTCAAAAATAATTTCCGTTCAATTTGAAGAAAATGTACCGAACGTTGACCGCTCCCGGCTCATCAAAACTTCGATTCCACAGTACGTTGAAGGAAGTTTTTTATACATCGACTGCGACACGATAATCTGCGATGACCTTTCAGAAATTCAGGACGAAGGCTGCACAACAGGCGGAGTTCTGGACGGACACTGTCTGCTTGATGAACACATCCACAGAAAATATTTTCTTGAACGCGACAGAAAATTAGGTTTTAAGGGAACAAAAGAAGCGGGATACAACATCAACGGCGGGCTGATTCTGGCAAAGGCTGACACCCCGGAACAAAAGGCTGAAACCGAGGCGCTTTTCCAAAAATGGAATGAACTATGGAAGTATTCGGCATACGAAAGAAATGACAGGCACGATCAGTCAGCATTAAACGAAGCAAATTACAGAACGGGCTTGAAAATGCGCCTTTTAGACGGAAAATGGAACTGCCAGCCAAGCCACGGCGGACTTGCCTTCTTAAAAAATGCAAAAATCATTCACTATTACTCAAGCGAATTTTCCGGAAAAAATTACATTCCGTACTACAAACTTGCAGACAAAGCAATAATGCAGAAAATCAAGGAAGCGGGCGACATTCCGGACGAAATAAAAAAAATGATTGATGAACCGAAGTTTCAGTTTAATTCCGTTCACCTCATAAATGACGACCGTATCGTAAGCATCATGCAGTCTCCCCTTCTGTTCACGCTTGCAGACATAAAATCGCACTGTCCGGCTCTTTTCAACACGCTTGAAAACCTGTGCGGAGCGTTGAGAAGTTTTGCAAAAAAGCTCAAAGGAAAAAAATAATGATTTTAATAAACGGTAATTTTCTGTGCAGAAACTTGACGGGAATTGAAAGGTTTTCATGGGAAGTCTGCACGCGGCTTGATTCTCTTTTAACGGATAAAGACGACATTCGCATCTTAGTTCCGGCAAATACTGAAAAAATCCCGGAATTCAAAAACATAAAAACCGAAAAATCTGAAAAAAACATAAAAAGTTTTCCAAAGTGGGACATGATTGATTTCGCCCTCGCCTGCAGGAAAATGAAGGCAACCGCCCTCAATTTTTCCAACACAGCCCCTCTCGGAAAACTCTGCGGGATTTCTTTTCTGCACGACATTTACGCAAAGAGTTTTCCCCGGGATTTTGTAACTTTTAAAGACCGGCTGATAAAACTTTACTGCCGTTTTTCCTATAAAAACATCGCAAAAAACGCGAAACTTGTCCTTACGGTTTCAGAGTTTTCAAAAAAAGAAATCCAGAAAGCCTACAAAGTAGAAGACGGAAGAATAAAAGTAATTCCCAACGGCTGGGATCATTTTAAGAACATTCAGAGCGATGAAAAAATTTTTGACAGGTTTCCAGAATTAAAGGCTGGAGAATATTTTTTTACGCTCGGTTCACTTTCTAAACGAAAAAACCTGCGCTGGATTTGTGACTATGCAAAAAAGCACGAAAACGAGATATTTGCCGTAAGCGGCAAGGCAATCTCTGGGCTTGTTCCGGAAGAAATGAAAGATTTGCAGAAAATGAAAAACATCATTCTGCCGGGTTACGTTTCTGACGGAGAAGTAAAGGCACTCATGCAGAAATGCAGGGCTTTTGTTTTTCCCTCATACTACGAAGGATTTGGAATTCCGCCGCTGGAAGCCCTTTCGTGCGGAGCACAGGCAATTGTATCAGACGCAGCGTGCCTGCCTGAAATCTACAAAAATACAGTCCACTACATAGATATAAAAAATACGGACACAGATCTGACAGAACTCTTAAAAGAAAAGGTTGAAGAGCCATCAAAAGTTCTTGCAGAGTTTACCTACCAGAATGCAGCGGAAAAACTGCTGTCAGTTTTAAGGGAAACTGAAAACTGACAAAAACAGCCTGCCGAACAGAGAAAATCTCCGCCGTCAGGCTGTTTTTTTAATCAGTTATGCCTGATTTACCCGAAAATTACGTTCCAGAGGTTGTAGTGTGCAAAAACTGAGACGGCTACGAGGGACACTGTCGACATAATCTTGATGAAGATGTCCATACACGGTCCGACTGTATCTTTCAAAGGATCTCCGACTGTGTCGCCTACTACTGCTGCATCATGTACAGTGTCATAGCCTTCACCGCCTTTTTTGATTCCTTCAAGACCGCCCTGTTCAATGTATTTCTTGCCGTTATCCCAGGCACCACCTGCATTTCCGGTAAAGAGCGCAATCATGATTGCACAGATTGTTGAACCGATCAGGATTCCGCCTACGAATTCAGCACCGAACAGAAGTCCGCAGACTACAGGAATTACAACTGCCATCAGGGCAGGAACTTTCATCTGTCCGATTGAACCTTCCGTAGAAATCTTAACACAGCGGTTATGATCCGGGTCTTCTGTTCCTTCAAGAATTGCAGGTTTTTCCCTGAACTGACGGCGAACTTCTTCTACCATCTTGCGCGCAGCGTTTGCAACTGCATCAATCAAGAGACCTGAGAACAGGAACGGAATTGCACCGCCGACAATTGCACCGGCAAGCGTCATCGGTTCCATGATGTTGAGCTGAGGAACGCCGTTTGTAAGTGAAACATCAGGAATTGAATACATGTAAGAAAGCATGAGCGAAAGTGCTGCAAGACCGCCTGAACCGATTGCAAAACCCTTGCCGATTGCGGCTGTCGTGTTTCCTACTGCATCGAGAGTATCAGTAATGCTGCGTACTTCTTCCGGAAGTTTTGACATTTCAGCAATACCGCCTGCGTTATCAGAAATAGGACCGTAAGTATCAACAGAAACAGTAAGAGAAACAAACGAAAGCATACCCATTGCAGAC
>CAVJKK010000251.1:0-3135 GCA_963649855.1 Anaerovoracaceae bacterium | reverse complement strand
GCTATGGGGGATGAATCGAGCTGTGAAATGCTCCGCAAGATGTGTCAAGGGGGAAGTCCTATCAGTCAGTCCGTCCATCAGAAAATGATGGATGAGTATCGTCTTTACCTATCTTTAGGAGGGATGCCTTTAGTCGTCGCGACTTATCTAGAAAGCAATTCCTTCTCCGCCGCCTCCGAAATCAAGAAAGACATCTGCAAGCTCTACGTCGATGATTCAAGAAAACATGACAATCAATATGGCACAACCTGCCTCGCCATTTACCAATCTATGCTCAATTCCCTTCACTCCTGGTCAAAAAGAGTGAAGACGGACATTCGCAGCGAGGGCGAAAAGCAGAAATATATCCGCTCCCTAAGCGATTTGGAGGATTCCCGCATCGTAAACGCGGTCCATCATTGTAAAGACCTAAGCTTAGGGAACCTCATAAAAGAAGAGACCACCTTCAAGCTTTATCCACTAGATGTTGGCCTGATGTTAGAGGCGTTATTAGGAGAAGAAGGTCTTTCTAGCGAGGAGGCCTATCGGAAAATCCGTTTTGGAAAACTCGCTGGAGCCAATTTAGGTCTTCTTTACGAATGCGCTGCTTTGCAGGCTTTGGTCGCGAATGGCCATACCCTTTATTACCATACCTTCCAGTATGGTGAGGAAAGCAAACGATATGAGCTCGACTTCGTCGGCTATTTAAAAGGCAGGCTCACCGCGTTTGAAATCAAAAGCACGAACCGTTTCACCACCTCTTCTTTGGACGTGCTCCCCTCCAAATATTCTCAGTTGACTATTGATTGCGTCGTTATCAGCCCAAAGCCTCTTTTCAGAACGAACAACGTTTTGAATTTGCCCTTGTATTTGACCTATTTGCTTTAAGCGGAAGGGCACAATAGATCCGTCAAAAACCCTTCGCCAAGTTTATGTTTCTTATGTGTTCTTTTGTATTCTTGGATTGCGTGAACAAGAAGTTCAACGCGGCCAGAGAAGCAATTCACGAAGAACTCTGTTGAGCTGTCATAACGCTTTCCCTGGAAACGCAGGCGCTCCTTGCAAAATTCTTTAGGGCCTTCTTCGATTTCTCTTTTTCAAAGTCCTTGGTTTTGTTTTCGGCAATCAAGAGCAAAATCTCTAGTTCTGGCTTCGTGCAGAACTTTCTTTCTTCTTTGATGCGACTAGAAAAATCCGGAGGAATCCTCAATTTATCGCTTAAGGTGTCCCCGATGCGATATATCGACAAATCGCCGTGATAATGGGAAAGCGAAGGCAAAAGATGGGGAGAGGTAAGCTGCCTTGCATGAAACGGGCGGAGGTCCAAGAGATCGTCCCTGGCGAAAACAAGCCTCTCCTCGTCCAAGAGAAGATTCATTAGGCCAAGCTCATTGGGACCTTCAGTCATCACTAGGATTTTGCCCATTCAATAAGCTCCCTCTTAACGCCCATAAGATCGTCGTAGTTGAGTTCCGTTTTGAAGGCGTTCGCGTAGAATTGCCTGGATTTGGAGAGTTCGGAACGGACGTGGTAATTCAAATAGAGGTTCTCTAATTTGATCTTGCCTTCCGCGCGGCAGATATAGATGTCGTCCTGCCGGTTGAAGAGATTTAACAATTCAGGGTAATGTGTTGAAAAATAAAGGGTCGCGTGATGACGGTTGACCCGTTTGTCCTTATAAAGATCGACGATGTTCTCCACGAGGGTCTTATGAAAGTGGTTCTCAATCTCATCGATAAGCAAATCCGTCCCTTTCCTGAGCGAATCGGCGACCCTTGAATAAAGGAGGATGCCCTTCGTGGTTCCGCTGGAAAGGTAATGATAAAGGGAGCCCTCGCTCAAAACGAGATCGCCTTCTTTCCCGAGGATCCTGTAATTCAGCTCATCCACCCTCTCTAGTCCAAGGATGTTCTCATCGAAAAGATGGATGATCCTCGAAAGCAAGGGGGAAGGGAAATCCCCTTGCTTCAGCAGGGAAAAGAGTTCTTTGTAGGTATCTTTGCCAAAGCCGAAGGAAGAGTAGTAAAAAGCCTTGCTTCCCTCCTTGAGCAAAAGGAAAAGAATAGAGACGGTATCCGGCAAAGAGGAAGCGAAAGCAAGCTCAGAAAACCCCTCATCCTCGTAAATACTTTTAAGGTAGGTCTTATAGTATGTCTTCCCGTATAGCTTTTGGTTTGAGAAAGCGGCTTTTGAGGTCCCTTCTTTATTCGCCAAATCAGTCACGTACTTATAGACGCTGCCCTTCTCATAGAAAAAGACCTCAAGGTGGATCCTTTCATAGGAATAATCCTTCCCCTCCAAAGAGAAGGAGCCAAGAATGGAATAGACGCAGTCGAGAAGGTCTAGCGCGCTAGTTTTCCCGGATGCGTTCTTGCCGACGAAGGCAACCGCGTTGAACGTGAATAGCCCCGGGGCGATTTCCTGCAATTCGTATTCCTTGTCCTCGCTTGTCTTTTTCGAATAGGCGACGAAATCAAGAATGCAATCATCCGCGATGTTCTTGAAGTTTCTGGCCTTAACGCATAAGAGTTTCATCTTCGTTTTCCTGCCTTTGTATTATAGGCTTTCAAATGTTTTTACCCAAATCTTTTGTTTATCTTTCGTTGAAACAGCCTTATTGAGGCGCTTTCGCAACGTTTTGTTTCAATTTTCCAAATCAAAATCGTTTGAGCTGTGTTTTCTTCGGGATACGCGAAAAAACAAATCCGTAGACTCGCCAAAAAAAGCAAAACTAACGGTTTGGGTCTTCACATCTCGATCATTCCATGCGGCTTCTGCAGCGCATTTTTAGGCAATGCCCAATTTTGTTCATTACTTAAACCTTCGGCAGAGCCTTTGCTTTTCAATTTCCTAAAGCGCATTTTTAGGCTTTGTCCATTTTTGCTCTCTAGAAATCCCCGTCCAAAAAGAGCCGTTAAAATCATCTCTTAGTGAAGTGCTAATGAAGTACTACTTCACTACACTTCACTAAAAACTTCATCGTTAATGAAGTCAGCCATAAGGCGTGAATAAGGCCCTTGAATTTGTATTTTCTGCGCTGTCCTTAACATTTTTGTTAAGTTTCTTTGTTTTTTTACAAGTTCTTACTATAATACATATTGAGGTAACCAAATGAGCGTTTCACCCCTTTACAAAGAAATAGCGAAAAAACAGGTC
>CAVJKK010000250.1:557-3135 GCA_963649855.1 Anaerovoracaceae bacterium | reverse complement strand
TTATAACACATGTTATTATTTAAAAAGGTGTTAAAATTTACAAAAAGTCAAAAAATTGGAGAATTTATGAAAAAATTGATTTCAGTTTTTTTATGTGCAGCCACATTCTGTTTTTGTGTCGCTGCACAAAGTTCAGAAAAACTCACTGAACTTATCGGCACAAACAAGGCAACTTACGGACAGACAGCCTACCTCTGTGAAGTCTATTCCGGCAAAATTGATGAATCAGCCACTTACGAACAGGCTTTTGAAGCATTAAAGCAGGACAACTACGCTTCAGAAAATGCTTCCGCTGACACGCAGATTACACTCGCAGAACTTTCATTCATCTGTGCAAATGCCACAGACTTGAAGGGCGGACTTTTCTACACGCTTTTTCCTTCTCCGCGCTATGCTTTCCGCGAATTAAAGGCAAAGGGAATTATCCCGATAAATGCAGATCCAGACTCAAAAGTAACCGGCCGCAACGTAATTGCAGTTTTTAACGGCTGCTTTCCATCTCAGACAGAAAATGCAGGAGAATAAAAAATGAAAAAACTGCTTTTAACGACACTCGCCTTAACTGCTGCTGTTTCTTCTTTTGCATTTGACTTTGGAGGAGCAGCAGGCAACCTTTCTAAATTTCAGAAATCCGGGGAAGAAGATTTTAAAATCAATCAGAAGAATTTTGCTTCTCTCTGGACTAAAATTCCATTCGGCGAAACCTCTGCTTATTTTGCCGCGCAGGGAAAATTTCAGTTTGAATACGACGGTCTGTCAGAAACGACAGTCAACGCGGCGGATTTAGATTACGCCCACCTCTATTTTTCTGCTAAAAATTTTGAATTCAAGCTCGGAAGATTTGCACGTTCAGACCTTTCGGGCATTGTCTACAATCAGGCAGGCGACGGCGCCGAAATTTCCTATACCGTTCCATCATTCAACGCCAGCGCATGGGCAGCATACACGGGACTGTTGAATTCTCAGCTTACAACGATTAACGACCCTGATTATTCAGCGGATTCTGAAAAAATATACGATCCATGTGCAAAATACATTACGGGCGGAGCAAAAGTTTCTTTCCCTTCCCTGTTTGCAGAACAGACGCTTTCTCTTGAAGCAGTGCTTGCAAAACGTCTTGAAGGCGTAAAATACGACCGCCTTTTTGCAGAACTTGCACTTGAAGGTCCGCTTTCGTTCATCAACGGATTTTTCTATGATTTGACGGGCGTTATCGAAGTTTCTTCTTACGATGACGGAGATCCGCTTCTTTCATACCTTGCAAAAACAGACATTTCGTTCTATCCGGGCGTAAAAGATGCAAAAATTGCACTCAGCGCAGTTTATGCTTCCGGCACACCAGACAGCGCAGATGCAGACACTACGACATTCTTAGCATTCACAAGCACGACGGCTGTAAATTCCGTTCAGCAGGATGAATTTTCTTCAATCCTTCTTCCGGGAATTTCCGCTTCAATCAAACCTTTAAAATCACTTCTGATTTCTGCGGGCAGTGATTTAGTCTTCAGCACAAACGAAAATAAAGTAAAATACGCCGGTTTTCAGTACAATGCGGGTGCAGACTGGCAGATTGTCAGCGACGTTTATGCAGGAGCGGCACTCACCCAGTATTTTGACAAAGACAACTCAAATAACAGCAGGACGGCAGTCAGCCTGAAGGCAGTTATTTTATTCTAATTCTGGCATGACAAGGAGGATAGAAATGAAATCAACATTTTACAAACCGTTAGCCGCACTTTTTGTGCTTTCGTTCAGTGTTTTTTCAGTTTTTGGCGCACCAATGCAGGCAACGGTAGTTTCTTCAAAAGGAAAAGCAGAAGTTCAGAGAGCAGGTCAGTGGGTTGCAGTTTCCACGGGAACAACACTTTCAAAAGGCGACGTAATTCAGACGGGCTTTAAATCAGAACTGATTCTGAAAATCAAGAACACGACGGTTACAGTCGCTCCGTTAAGCCGGATTACGATTGAACAGCTTGCAGAAAAAAGCGACAAAGACGAAACAAAACTTTTCTTAGACACGGGTTCGCTGAAATCAAACGTTCAGAAAACCGCAGACCGTCGCACGGGATTTACAGTCCGCTCGCCGGTTGCAACGGCTTCTGTCCGCGGAACAGTGATGGAAGTAAAAAACGTCTACAACGGAACTCAGGTTACAGGCTTTGAAGGTTCAACCGCCACATGGAAGTCAGACACGGTTCAGACTCCGGAAGTTGAAGAATCAGAAGAAGAAACGCCGGCAGTTACGGGCAGCAGTGCAAATGCAGTTTCTGACGGACAGTCCAGAGCGGGAGCAGTCCTCGTAAAAAAGAATCAGACATCTACCTACACGCAGACTTCTCAGATGGGCCCGAAAGAAAATTCGGCAAGAAGTTCACAGAACCTCGGAAGCGCAGGCAGCAGTGGAACTCTGCTTTTCCACGAATCTTCGGCAAAAGCAAGTCTGGCTGTAACGGTAACGATTGAAAACGACTCTACGACAACAGACGGTTCAAATTAACGCAACAAAAAACTGTCAGTCATTTTTAGGCTGGCAGTTTTTTTTCACCGTTGAACTGTATTTCAAAAAATCTCCCCGTAT
>CAVJKK010000250.1:0-547 GCA_963649855.1 Anaerovoracaceae bacterium | reverse complement strand
AAAACAAAAAAAATCATTAAAATTGAAGAATGAAAATTAAAAACATTCTGAAATCAATTTTTCTTACCCTTACCGCCACAATAATTTTTTCAGGCTGCAGCAAAAACTCTCAGAAACTTTCAGATTCAAACAAAAACAAACAGAATCAGACGAAAACCGCAACGAAAATAAAATCCCTGGACGAAGAAACAAAGGCATACATCGAAGGCAAAACCTTAGCCGTAATTCTCGGGCACAGTTACAACGACGAACAGACAGTTTCGCATTTTAAGCAGCTCATAAACGAAAAATTCGGCTTAAAAACGGAGGATGGAAACGGGCTTGTTTCAGTGCTCGTTTATCCGGACGACTTTATGGTTGCCGGAAAAATCCGCATCAGTTCACTTTACTCAAAACTGGAAGACACGCCGCTGGCGGGAATCATCACTTTCGGTGCGCCGGAAGGTCTGTGCAACGCGCTCGCAAAACTTGAAGATTTATCGGAAAAACGCTCTTACCCGGTATTTTCATTTTTTCAGCAGGACGATTCGCTCGGTTCAGAATCAAC
>CAVJKK010000249.1:0-3142 GCA_963649855.1 Anaerovoracaceae bacterium | reverse complement strand
GACCAAGCCCGCTTCGTAAAGCCTCCTGCTCACGCTTACCGAGCTGTCTCCCCTGACTATTGTCAAAGTAACGTTTTCTCCGTTGTCTGCATATCCGTCTTCGCCTTCCGGCATTGGATTGATATGTGTTTTTTCACTGTCATTTTCTTTATCCGAGTCCGAACCCGAAATATCGTCTTTAAACTGCTCATTGCCTGTCAAAGAATCATTGCTTTCCCCTACTTCATCATTTGAACTTAAGGATTCTTCCTCTTTTAATTCGTTTGAACTCAAAGCCTCTTCTTTTTTGATATCATTTGACGTTGCATCGTTACCGCTGATTTCATCGTCACCTGATATGCTAAGTTTAGCATTATTCTCAATAAGGGTACTGTTGTCTATTTCTTCGACGGGTCTTGATTCCCTGCTGTTTGAAGCACCCATAACAAGTGCCGCCACTATTATGCCGGCACCTATTCCTCTCAAGTAAGATTTAATATTCATTTGTCTGCCCTCTTTACGGAGTAAAGATCAAGCACCAGCTTTACCTCTCCGACTCCAAGGTTAAGCTCCTTGGCAATCTGCATGTTGGTCTTGCCTTCTTCGTGGAGCTTTCTGATGAGCTCGTTTGAGTTCTTCTTTCCGTCGTTTAGTATTTCCGAGGTTTTCTTTTGTGACTTTTCCTTTGTCTTAGCACTCGTATTTCTTTTGTTAGCGGGCTTTTTTTCTTCCGGCACGGAAGAGATTATATTTTTGGAATCTGCCGGAATAATCTCGGGTTTGAAAGGAGTAAAGACCTTAGGCTCTTCTTTTTCTCCGGGTGCCTCCGTCTTTTCGTCCTCAACCTTCTTTAAAATTTCATTCTTGACGGTTTCAAGTTCTTCCTTTGAAACCTTTATCTCCTCACCGGCAGTCTTGATCTTTTCATCCTTGTCATTGAGCATGTCATAAAGAAAAACCGCTTCATTGTGATTGTCATTAATCTTTTGTAAAACCGAATCCGAATAATCCGAAACCTCCATAATCTTCTCGTTTGAGAGTTTTTCAAGGGCTCGTTCCGTTTTTTCGACAGAATAGTTCACGGTTTCTTCGACCATGTCATCTATTCTCGACTTTGCATTTTCAACTTCCCTGTTAATCAGATTGCGTATTTCTTCCTCGTGATCCTCTTCTTTTTCCTTTTTCTTGTCGGGGATAAAGAAACTCACTGCGAAAAATACACCGCCTATACACAGTAAAACAATTTCAGTAACACTCATATCTCTTCTCCGGTTTAAATTCTTACATCAAACCCTGAGCCTATTCCCTTTCTGACTACGTGGCCACCGCCATCATCTTTCTTTTTCCTGTTACGTCCGCCGTCTCCGTAATACTCGTTTGAGCCCTTTTCTTTTGAATCAAACTCGTGCCGGTAAGCCTCGGTATCGTCCTTTTTTTCAACGGTATTCATCCGTTCGTCGACATGCCTGTCGACAGTGGTCTCAGAGTTCATCTGATTGACCAAAGGCCTGTTGTCCTCCTGCTGCTTTATTTGCGCAAAATCCTGAACTCTTTGTATTCCCCCCGAAAGTTCAATCGGACTGATTCCCATTTTGCCTCCAATATAGGTCTGTCATCTAATAGATGGCAACCATCTTTACATCGCCCGCTTCTTTGATGAAGCGGCAATACTTAAGCTCACTCTTAACGACCTGCGACACATCTCCGATGCATATTTTTGTGCCGGGATAAACAACACCGGTCACTATTACCTGACCTGCCGCGGGAGCGTCTTTGTCAAATTTTTCCAGAAGACCTTTTAAATCATTTTCAATATCGGCAAGCTTTCCGCTGAGTTCTTTATTGAGAACCGCAAGCTTTTGAAGCTGAGTCAACTGATCTCCCGAAAGCTTAATTCCCTTATGAAGCTTTTCCATTGCACCTTCAAGCACGGGTTTAATGGTCGAAAGCTGTTTTAAAACGGTGGTCTTCGCTTTTTGAAGTTCCAGAATATTTGCCTTTGCTCCGACATCCATTCCGACTTCAACTATCGTATCCGCGGCCATGTTCGAGCCGAGATTCCTTACCTCTATGGAATTTGTGGCACTTACGCGGCCTCCTGAAATAAAGCCTCTTTTACCTACTACCTTTACTTCCGTTCCGGCAATTACCGTGGAGTGAAGTATTGATTCGGAAGTAACAAAGCCCCCGGCTGTAATGGTAGCATTTTCTATGAATTTCGCAACTATATTTCCGCCTGCTTTTAACACGCCCTTATGCATTCCGTTCATTCCGCGGGCAATGGTGATGTTTTCGCCGGCTTCAAGGTAGGCGCCTTCCACGACACCCCTTACCTCTATCGAGCCCTTTGCCTTAACGATAAAGTTTTCGCATACGTTTCCGTTTATGCAGATGCTTCCGTCGTAGTCAATGTTTCCGACCGAGGTATCGACATTTTCTATCTCAAAAATGTTTGATACAAAGACCTTTCCCTCTACGTAGGAAACATGTCCCGATACGAGGGAAATCAGCTCGTCATCCTTACATTCGATATTATGACCGTACTTCAGCACTTCTCTTTTTACATCTCTTGGCTTGATGAGCTCGCCCTTTACATTTTGTCCGGGAGTACCGCTTGTTTCCGGATATAGCCTTGCAAGCACATCGCCCTTCATGCAATGATTTATGGTATTTAAATTAAAGAAGTCTACCGACCCGTCTTCTTTAAGAGTCGGCTTGGCATGAGGATCCGTGTTAAAGAAATATTCGATTCTCGCATCCGTTCCCTGTACGACTTGTAAGCCTCTTGCAAGTACCGTATCTGTACCGTAAGGTCTGTCTTTTAAAAACTTATCGATTGCGGCATCATCAAAGCCGCAGACCACTCCGCGGTTCTTAAACTCCCGCATGAATTCGTCCTTCGGCATCAGTTCCCCACCTTCAAAAGGCGGATACATTCTGACCGTAACCGTCATATTGTCCGGTGAAATCATGATCTTTACGAATTCACCGTCCTTGTATTTAAATTCGGTAAACGTAGGGAAAAAAGCAGTCTTTTCCAGATTTGAAACCTTGTCCGCCAAAGCTTTCGTATCATAAGAAATATTTTTAATGGATAAATATTCAAAAAGATCGTCCCGGTTTACGGGATCTCCTCCATCCGTCGGCGGAATGAGCTTAATGC
>CAVJKK010000248.1:0-3148 GCA_963649855.1 Anaerovoracaceae bacterium | reverse complement strand
CTTGAAGAGGGCGGGGCTTTAAGCAAAACCGTCATGTTCGTTCATACTGCGGCTGACCCTACTGTAGAATGTATCAAGATTCCTGACATGTCGCTTGCTGTTGCAGAACAGTTTGCGCTTCAGAATAAAGACGTTCTTGTTCTCCTTACGGATATGACCTCTTATGCCGACTCGATGAAGGAAATTGCCATCACTCAGGAACAGGTTCCTTCAAACCGCGGTTATCCTGGTGACCTGTATTCGCAGCTTGCTGCACGTTATGAAAAAGCCGTTGACTTTAAGGGCAGCGGTTCAATCACGATTCTTGCAGTTACGACGATGCCGGGCGATGACGTTACTCACCCGGTTCCAGATAACACGGGTTACATTACTGAAGGTCAGTATTACCTGAAGGGCGGAAGAATTGAGCCGTTCGGTTCGCTTTCGCGCTTAAAGCAGAATGTAAACGGCAAGACCCGTAAAGACCACCGCGCCCTTATGGATGCCATGATTCGTCTGTATTCATCTTACAAAGACACGCTCGAAAAAAAGTCCATGGGCTTTATGATGTCAAAGTGGGATGAAAAACTCTTGAAATATGGTGAACTTTTTGAAAAAGAAATGATGGATCTGTCCGTCAATATTTCTCTTGAAAGTGCACTTGATTTAGGCTGGAAGATTCTTGCAGCTTGTTTCGATAAAGATGAAACCGGTATCAAATCGGAATTGATTGCAGAGTTCTGGCCTAACAAATAGGCGGTTTTGGGAGAAAAACTGATGGCAAAAATCAAGCTGACTAAAAATGAGCAGAAAGCACAGAAAGACGCGCTGAAAATGTATCAGCGTTATCTTCCTACGCTCACGCTTAAAAAACAGCAGCTTCAATCTGAAATCAGAACAATCGATGCAAAGGCAAAAGAAGTCCGCCGGGCGAGAATCCGTCTTGAAGAAGAATTCAAGGTCTGGATTGGCGTTTTTGGTGAAGAAGAAGCCTTTAAAAGCGATATGGTAACAGTCCGGAACATAAAAAAAGGCACTGGAAACATTGCCGGTGTAACGATTCCAATCTATGAGGGCGCAGATTTTTCGCGCGGAGACTACGATTTGTATGAAACTCCGCTGTGGATTGACCTTGCTGCCGACAGAATGGAAAAGGCACTTTCCCTGGATCTTGAAGCCAGTGTTCTTGATGAACAGGTCAGGCTGCTTTCTCAGGAATTGAGGACTACGTCTCAGCGCGTAAACCTTTTTGAAAAGGTAAAAATTCCTGAAGCAAAGGCAAATATCAAGAAGATTTCAGTTTATCTCGGTGATCAGCAGGTTAGCGAAGTTGTTCGTTCTAAAATCTCTAAAAAGAAAATCAACCAGCGGAATCTTGCGACAGCGGCGAAGACTGAAGATAAGGGGGCCTGCTCATGATAGTTCCTATGAAAAAAGTGAGCTTCGTTGTCCTTGAAAAAGAAAGACGGCAGGCTCTGAAAGCGCTCAGAAAGACAGGCGTTGTCCATGTTGAAGAAGTGAAGGGCGAAAGTGAAGAACTTACAGCCTTTAAGCGCAAGAATTCAAAGATTGAACTTGCACGGTCTCTTCTGTCTGACATAAAAGTAAAAAAAGTTCCGGAAACGGCGCTTTTGTCTCAGAATGAAGCCTTTGAACTGGCGGAAAAAATCGTAAATCTGTCGGAAGAAAAGAAAAATCTTTATTCTGTGATTTCTGCGGACAAGACTGAACTTGAACGGCTTTCAAAATGGGGAAACGTCAATCCTGCGGATTTTGAATATCTTGCAGAAAAGGGTGTTTTTCTTTCGATGTTTGAACTTCCGGCGAATAAATACAATTCTCTGAATGAAAAAATTGACACTCTGCTGGTAAACAGCGATAAGGAACAGGCGAGGTTCTTTGTCATTTCAGAGCATAGACTTGATCAGAATGAAAGACCTGAAGGACTTGCTCCGGAAGCGTACCGCGTGGTTCTGCCGAAATGTTCACTTTCTGAACTTGAGCAGAACGTAAAAAAGAGCGAAGACAGGATAAAAGAAATTGACAGATTCTTTGCGGATTCCGTTAAATTCCTGCCTTCCCTCAAAAATGCTTCTGTAAGTTTTGACAAGGACATTGAACTTGAAAATCTTTACAGCGGCATGGGCGTTGAACAGTCTGAAGAAAACGTGAAAAAGTCTGTCCGTCTTGCATGGCTTACGGGCTACGTTCCAGCGGAAGATCTTGCAAAGGTTGAAGCAGCAGCCGTAGAAAACAGATGGGCATTTACTGTCTCTGATCCGGCAGAAGATGACAATGTTCCGACAAAACTAAAGAACAACAGGTTTGTAAGCCTTATCTATCCGGTTACAGACTTTCTGGGAACGGTTCCGGGATACAATGAATTTGACATTTCAAACTGGTTCCTCCTGTTCTTTACGATTTTCTTCGGAATGATTTTCGGTGACGGTGGTTACGGTGGAATCCTTCTCCTTGCAGGAATTTTTATGATGATTCCTGCAATTAAGAATAAAAAGGCACCGTCTGCATTTGCCTTTCTGATGACGCTTCTTGGTTTTGCGACGATGGTCTGGGGGGCTGTTACCTGTACGTGGTTCGGTTTGACTCCGGAACAGCTGCCTGATTCAATCAAGATGCTTTCTGTTCCTGCGTTGTCGAACGTTACTTCTGCAAAAGAAGGCGTGAAGATGGTTCTCCACGATGCAAAAGGTGCTGCAACTGAGCTTACATATTCAGCATGGGTAAAAGAAAACCTTCAGATTTTCTGTTTCACTCTTGCTTTGATCCAGCTGGCAATCGCACACTTAAAGGGAATCGGTAAAAATATCCGTTCGCTGAAGGCGCTCGGTGATTTAGGTTCTTTACTGCAACTTGGCGGTATGTATTATGTAGTTTTGAGCATGGTCGTTGACGGCACGAGATTCCCTCTCGGAGTAACGCCTGAAACATACTGGCTGTTCGACAGACTTCCCGTACCGCAGCTTGCAATCGGAATGGTAGGATTCGGATTCTTCTTAAGTTTTGTTTTCGCAAATTATGAGGGAAACATTGGTAAGAGTATCCTTGAAAGTTGTAAAAATATCGTTTCTGTTCTTTTGGGCGTTGTAAACGTATTCTCTGATGTCGTTTCTTACATTCGTCTGTGGGCAGTCGCTCTTGCGGGCGGTGC
>CAVJKK010000247.1:0-3151 GCA_963649855.1 Anaerovoracaceae bacterium | reverse complement strand
ATTCAAGATAGGGCGTGATTATAACGATGGAAGATTTTGCGTTTTTGCCTTCCTTTGTTGCTGCCCTTATCTGCCCGATTTTTGTAAAGGCATTCTGTTTTTGATTCCTTAAGTTTTGAGCCGGGATAAATTCCGCGTGGTCTGGAATTGCTTGCTGGTTTGAAGCGGATTTTTTCATGCTGAAGACTGCAACGGTCGCCAGTATTCCGGCTGCGAGAAAAATTATGACAGATGTAAGGATTTTATCTAAAAGTTTCATTTTTATTTATCCTGCATTGCTGAAAGTCGTTTTTGCGTAACGCTGTCGATTCTTGCGGTGATGTGGATTCCGTCGTCGAGCCATTCTTCGCTGATTAAAAGTCCTTTTCTGCGGATTTCGTTTATGAACGCGCTGCTTTTTAACGGAAGGACTATCTGCTGAACTTCTCCCAGAAGACTTGTGCAGACTGCGTCGATGAGAGTGTCGAAACCTTCGTGATTTTTCGCACTGATTTTTATTGCGTCCGGAAACTCTGACAGAATTTTCAGCGTATGCGGGCTTGACGGTTCTAAGGTGTCGGTTTTGTTGAGAACGATAATCCGCGGAACAGAATCCGCCTTGATTTCAGAAAGAACGTTTTTTACGGTCTGATACTGCTCAAAAACATTCGGATCACCTGCGTCTAAGACTAAAAGCTGTAAATCTGCATTTTTTGCTTCTTCAAGCGTTGATTTAAAAGCATTTACGAGAGAATGAGGAAGGTTTGAAATAAAGCCGACGGTGTCCGTCAGAAGAATTGAACCGCCTTCCTTTAAATCGAGTCGGCGGGTTGTCGGATCGAGCGTTGCAAAGAGTTTGTCTTCAACAAAAACGTCTGCGCCGGTGAGTGCGTTTAAAAGCGTTGATTTGCCCGCATTTGTGTAGCCGATGATTGCACACGAAGGGCACGGAGTTTTGTCGCGTTTTTTGCGCTGTGTTGCCCTGTCGCGGACAACCTGTGCGAGCTCTTTTTTGACGACGGCGATTTTTTCACGCACCTGGCGCTGGTCAAGTTCGAGCTGAGTTTCGCCGCTGCCTTTTGAACCATAATTGCCACCGCGCTGGCGCGCCATATCGCCATACATGTGGGCAAGGCGCGGAAGTGAATATTCAAGGCGGGCAAGCTGAACCTGAAGGACTGCTTCCCATGTGCGCGCCCTCTGTGAAAAAATGCGCAGAATCACTTCCTGACGGTCGAAAACTGCGAGTTTTGAAAGCCGTTCCCAGTTGCGCTGTTTGCGCGGTTCTAAGATGTAGTCAAAAATAATTGCGTCGGCGTTAAGTTCTTTTGCAAGGGCGGAAAGTTCCTGCGCTTTGCCTGAGCCGATTCCGTAGGCGGGAGATGGTTCCATGCGGACGAGATTTACGCTGCGGACAACTTCAAGCCCCAGCGTGTGGCAGAGTCCTTCGAGTTCCGTGAGCGGTACTGACGGCAGACCGATGAGCAGTGCCCTGATTTTTGTATTTTGTTCCTGGTGTATTTCAATCATTTAGTTTTGTTTTTAATCCTAGCCCGGACATTAGGGGCGACAGTTGCCGAAGGCAATGAGCGTTAGCGAACCCCGTTTGGCCGGTGATTATCTCCCATGTGCTCCACAAAATTATAAATTATTTTTTTAAAACAGTGAATTGAAGTATTTTTATTGCCGATGTTTAAAAGAACAGTTTTTAGGACAGGGTGAAATTTTGACATCGAGTCAGAAATTTTCCGTGAGCCTGTTAATTTCTGTGGTTGCTTTTGCATTTTTTGCAGTGCTTTCGCTTTCGGGACAGTTTGATTTTATCGAAGCGAAATTTTATCAGCCGGCGGTGAGACGTCCGGTTGAACAGAAAGTTTCAGAACTTGCGGAAACGGAAAAACAGTATAATCAGATTCTCTTTGAACGCTTTGCGGATTTTTGCGCGGATGAGGCGGTTTTGTCGTTTACAAAATCTCAGCCGGATGATGAACAGGTGCGCGAAAGGACTGAAGTCTGCGCAAGGCTTTTTGCTTCATCACCGTATCTTCTTGGAATCCGCATCGTTGACGGAAACGGTCGGAAAATACATTTCAGCACATTTGCTTCGGACAAAAAAAAGCAGGATGACCGCAAAGTTGTCTACGAAGATTATTCCGGCGGTGCAGACGGCGGAGAAATTGATTTTTCCCTGTTGAAATGCGCGGAAGGGCAGAAATTTAAAATCTACAATGACGGCGCAAAAAAACGCGTGATTTTTTCCCTTCCTTTTACTGGAAAAGACAGTTCGGACAAAATTGACCAGAATTCGCTTGCACTTTTTTACTGTGAAGCGGAAGATTTTTTAAGGTTTGCGTATTCAAAAAATCTGCTGAGCATTTCCCAGAAAGACGGCGCGGAATATCTTTTTACGGGGCTTTCGTCTGCGGGCGGTTATGTTTTCGGGCTTCCCCGTGCAAATATGGATTTTTCGGTTTCGGCGCTTGAATCATTGAAAACGGCACTTGCCCAGAAAATAAAGGCGGCACTTGAAGACCGTCAGAAAGGTGGTTTTTCGCCTGCCGCGATTGCAGAATCTTCCGGAATTATTGAAGAAACTTTTTCGATGAATGCTTCCTATTCGATTCTGGACAAGGAAACTGACGAGCAGAAAAAAATTGAATCTGGGGCGGAAGAATTTTCAACTCAGGGACAGAACTCGCAGACCCTTACTTCCGGCTACGAATTTGTGCTTTTTACGAAAATTGTTGAACTGGGGGACAATTCGTTCGGTTTTGTAAGCTTTGTCTGCAATGGCGAAGATTTTAAGGTTTCTGCCTCGTTGAGAATCCTCTTGCTGAGCCTTGTGTTTGTTACGCTGTTTTTGATTATTTTCCTCATTTTCAACTTAAAGCGCGATGACATGGCGGTCATTAGGGATAAAATCCATAAATTTCAGGTTGCGTTTATTGCCGGCTATGCAAAATCACGGACAGAAAATTCTAAAAATATTGATGAAGAACTGAAAAAACGCCGCGGTGAACTTGAACGGGAAATAAAAAAGAGCCTTGGCAGGCGCGGTAAAAAACACGGCAAAGAAATTGAAGAGCTGTTCGGTCAGACCTGGAAAGAAATTCTGTCGGCGGTTGGTGGAAAGTCGGACATTGACTTAAACGAAACAAAGAAAAATACGACC
>CAVJKK010000246.1:0-3158 GCA_963649855.1 Anaerovoracaceae bacterium | reverse complement strand
GAACTGGGCTGCTTGTGTTGCAGACGGCAGCAAGATTGATGCTGACGACAAGACATGGAGCGTTAATATTGTTAAGGCATAAAAAATGTGAGTGCATGGCGAAAGTTCTTTTTCTGCTGTGCACTCTCGTTCTGCAGTTTTCGTTTTTCTCGTGTAAATCAACCCCGGAGTATGAAGCTGTAGAACCCCTGCGCCTGATTGACTGTGAAGCGCCTTTAATCGTCTACATTCCTGCAAAGGCGAATAAAAGCGTCGTTGAGTTTTTTCTTACTAAGATGGCGGACATGTCTGCAAAGAATGTTTCGACCGTTACGGACAGAACTGAAAATGTTGCAGTTTCGGCAGATTTCGGCGGAAGTTTTCAGATTGCAGTTGAAGGCAGCTACCCGAAAATCGGCGTAAGCCACGCCCTGACTGCAAAAAACGGCTGGACGGCACAGAAGGCGGATTCTTCTGACTTTCCGTTTACGGTTTATTCTTCAGAGGAATATAAGCTTCAGCTTGCAAACCCGGATTCATGCACGATTCTTGTTTCCAGCGATGTAAGCCCGATGTTAAACCGTTTTGAAGCAGAACAGAAGGCGCTTGTTTCTTCTCTTTCTGAAACTCAGACAGGGATAAAGGAATTTCCGCCGGCAGTTTATGAATACCTTACGGACAATAAGAACTCTGAAATCCACTTCTGGGCGAACAATCCCGCTGTGTTCTTTAATAAGATTGCGGGAAAAGCCGTTAATCTCGGCATAAAATCCCTTTACGGCTCGCTTACGGAGTCTAAGTCGGAAAATACTTTTGCACTTACGCTGAATCTTGAGCTTTCAAATGATTCCGTTACGAAGGCGGCTGTCAAAATCTTAAAACTCGCGCTTTTCCCGATTCCTGCAAAAATCGTGCAGACTGGTCCAGATACTGTTCAGATTTCTGATATTTCGCTTTCCTATAACCAGCTTTTTAGAATGATAAAAAAATGAAAAAACTTACTGCAATGATTTTTCCGGCATTATTTTCCGTTTCTGTTTTTACAGGGCTTTCTTCCTGCCAGTCGAGCAACGCATTCCGCGTTCCCGGTGAAAGTTCCCTCATCACAAAAAACATTTCTTCCGAATATTTTGCCATTGCAGAAGCCTACCTGAATTTAAAAAACTATGAAAAGGCGATTCAGTATTATAAACTTGCAATGAAAAACAAGTCCCTGCGCCTGAGTTCGTACTACAAACTTGCACGCTGCTATGCACTTGCAAAGGACTACGAAAATTCTGCGGAATGTTACGAAAATCTTTTAAAACTTGACCCGGACAACAAGGATCTGCAGCTTTCGCTTGCCTATGTGAACGGAATGGCTGGAAATACGGACAAAGCCCTAGTGCAGTACGAAAGCCTGACTCAGAAATATCCGAACGATTCTTCTGTTCTGGAAAATTACATCAGCATCCTTTTGTTTCTTGAAAAAGCGGATGAAGCGCAGAAGCAGTACGCGATTCTTGCAGAGAAGTTTCCGGACAACGCAAATCTTTCTTCAATATCGCAGAAGATTACGGAACTTGCAGAAAAACTCCAGAAGAGTGCAGAGCCGGAAAATACGGATTCTGAAAACAAGCAGGCACTGGACGGTGAACCTGAAAATCCTGACTCACCGCCACCGGAAAAAGAAAGCACAGCGACTGAACTTCCGTCGGCTGCTACTGAATAAGTTCCCTGTATTTTTCAGGGCTCGCACGGAACGCAATTATAGGGGAGTCGGGATCTTCCGCTGCGTGTTTCTGTGCTTCTACGGCTTCCATCAAAAGCCTTCCCGAACTTATTTTTCTGTTGTTTCTTGAAGAAAGCCCGACTGTAATTTTTGCAGCCGTCAGTTTTTCGCTTAAGCTGTCATAGATATTTTTTGCGGGAAGAAGGGCATCGTCGAGGTTTGTGCCGGTGAGGAGCAGTACAAAACCGCCGTCTCCGTGCTCAAAAATTGAAACGCCGTCCCTGCAGTTTTCATAAAAATATTCTTCTGCTGCTGCACTGAAACTTCCGGTGTTTCCGTCTGCCTTTACTACGATGAGCGCAAGGTCTTCGCTGGTTGTGTCAGCGTTGTCGAGCGCTTTCTGCAGGCTACCGTCCAGTTCAAAGTCCGGGCGGATTTTGTTTTTTTCTTCTGCCGGTTCAGTGCCTTCTGTTGCCGTCGTTTCTTCTGAAAGTTTTTCTTCCTTTAATTCCGGCGGTTCCCAGGTTTCAGCCTCGTCTTTAAGGTCAGGGGATTCCCAGATTTCTTCAGTCTCTGCCGGTTCGGAAAAATCTTCCTCTTTCGGGCTGTCTTCCGTCTTAGTTACAGAAGAATCTTCTTCTGCTTCTGAAAAATCAGTCTCTGAGGTGTCTTCGATTTCTTCTATGTTCAGAAAATCGTCTGCTTTGTCATCTTCCGCTTCAGGTTTCGCAAAAATGAGGATGAGTATGCTTATAATCGTTGCGATAAAAATTATGATAAAGGCTGTCCGCGCGTAATTTAAGATTGACGACGGCGGAAAGTTAAAGATTTCTGCTTCGATTGAAAGCGTCTGTCCGTTTTTTGTCTGAAACTCTGCCTTGTGGAAATTCGTCTGTTTTGACGGCTTCGTAAACTGATTCGGATAGGAATAAATCAGCCTGCCGTCCACTGAAAGTGAAAGCCTTGAATAATTGCTGAAATCTCCGGCTGAACGGATAAACTCTTCTGAAAAACTGTAGGAATCGAGCGGATATTTATCTGCTGCCCGTGTCGTTTTTTCCGTCAGAAGCGAAAATATTTCCTGAGAACGTTCCGGCCCATTCAGCCTGCTCTGTATGATTCCCGCTAAAAAATAGATTATTGTCGCAGCAAAAACAAGGCTGATCAGAATGGAAATTAAATTAAATGTTCTCTTTTTCATATGTTTTCAGTATAACGTAACAGATTAGCGCGTGCAAGTTTGTAGCTTTCCCCGGCGTCCGCAGTCTTTTCATAAAAAGCCATAAGTGGCAGAAGTGCGTAAAATACCGGATTTCCAAGCGCTTCAAGATAGTTTTCGCTCAGATTCTGAACTTCAGTTTTCAGCCGGTTTTTAAAATCCGTAAGGTTAAGCGTGTCAAAAGCCTGTGATACAGGAGTTTTCGGTGAGTTGAGGTAATATTCAAATGATTTTTTGTATCCGTTCATT
>CAVJKK010000245.1:0-3158 GCA_963649855.1 Anaerovoracaceae bacterium | reverse complement strand
CGGCACGAGTTTCCTGAGCATCGAATCGATTTCTTCAAACCTGCCCTGTTTTTCAAGCTTTAAACACTGCTTTCTGTACTTATCGCGTTTGAGCATCCAGATAAAAATTTTTACAACCGTAATAAAATTAGCAAACATAGAAAAATTATACTCCAAAAATCAAAATTGAGTTAACAGCCCTAACTTCGAGTTTTATTTTTTCAACCAGACATGCGTTGTTTCTGCTCCGTTGATGTTGTCAAAATATACGTTTGACATGTCCCAGCGGTTGTTGAGCGCATAGAAACTTCTTCCGCGCACAAGGTAAATTACCGGGCACTGTTCGAGGATTATCTGCTGATATTCGTCCCAGTACGGTTCTGCTTTCTGCACGTCAGCGATGCACGACGCCTCGTTGTAAAGCCAGTCAACCCGCGCTTCCCAGTCAGTTGCAGGCGTTTCCTGCAGGGGATTCCACATGTGAAGGTTACCGCCGCTGAGCCACACGTTGGAACCCTGCGTCGGAAACATTGAACCGCCGCTCAGACCAATCATAAGGCTCTGCCAGTCGTAGGAAGAAGTCAGCTGTTCAACGAGTTTCTGAAAATCCGTCTGCCGCACGTTCACCGTGATTCCTTCCTTTTTACATTCATCTGCGATTATCTGTGCAATGTCAGAATAAACGTTGCTCGAAGAAACTACCGTCAGATCAAACTCAACCTTTGTGCCGTCCTCATCGTACAGAAAACCGTCCGCCCTTTTTGAAAAACCCGCCCCCGCAAGCAGCTTCTGGGCGTGAGAATGACTGAAACGGTACTGCAAAATGATTTCTTCATTATAAAAACGATTTGCACTGTTAAAAAACGTATATTTCGGCTCGCCAAGCCCGCGGTAAGTCTGCGTGATGATCCGCTCGCGATTTAAAAGACAGCTCATCGCCTGGCGGAATTCTTTTTTCGTGAACCATTTGTAATAAGCCCGGTCTTTGTTCTTCGGATTCTGATTGAAAGTCCAGAAAGCAGCGTCAAGATTTCCCGCACTCACAAAAACCGTGTAGCCCGTATCCGAAAGATTTTCCGCAGCGTTTACCACGTCTTCAAGCTGTTCGGGAAGAGGCGAATACGATTCGATTTTTCCCTGTTTGAACAGAAGATAGCTCGTGTTGTTGTCGGCAACAATCTGGCAGGCAAGCCGGTCAGGATAGACAATGCTTTTTCCTTCGGCATCTTTTTCCCAGTAGTCATCGTTGCGCTCGTAGATGAGCCGCTGCCCTGGAACATACTGCACTAAAAAATAACGTCCGCAGCTTGGAATCGTCTGAGGATTGCTGTCAACCGTAAAAAGCTGTTTCAACGCCTTTACGCCGCCGCTGTCCTTCGCCTTTTTGTAGATGAATGCCGGTCCGAAACTCATATTCGTAGCAAGGAGAGGTTCAGCCACAATGCGCGGAAAATGAAAGACAAAAGAACGCTCATCGATTTTTTCAATCGTGATTTCTTTTTCAGAACCGTCGTCCATCGCCATAAAGCGTGAATTATACGCCGAAGAACCACATTCCCTGTCGCCGTAGATTTCGTCATACCAGAAAACGACGTCATCGCTCGTGATTTTTACTTTCGGCTGCAAATCATTGTAAAAAGACCAGTAAATGTCGTTGCGCAGGGTGTAGACAACGTCAAGAGTGCCCGCTTTTTCATCAATTACAATTTTAAAATCCGCAAGGCGCGGAACCCACTCTTTCTTTACGGCGTTGTAGTCAACGAGACTGTCCGTCAGACGGCTTAAAATTCCGCTTGTTTCGCCGTCAGTTTCTGCAATCAGAAGGTTAAAACTCTTGGGGTCGCCCGAAAGCGTTGCATTCCACGTTCCGCCCTGAGTTCCGGTCTTCCAGCCTTCATCCTTAAAGGGTCTGTTCACCGTTTTTGAAAGAATCGCGTCCGAACTCGCCGCCCTGTACGCTTCAATTTCTTCAAGCGTCATTTCCGGATAGCGCGTGCACGAAAAAAAGGCAAACGGCAAAAGCCCGAGCAAAAGTCTGATTTTTTTCATAATAAACCCCTGTCATTTTAAGGAGGGGGAAGTCTCCCCCTGCGCGTCCACTACGTTGGCCGCTACCCCTTCTCCTAAGGGCGCTGCCCTTAAAATCCCGTGCTGTTTTATTTCCACTCTTCAAGATTTACGGAACTTTCGATTCTCTCCTGCGTCTGTCCGTCAAGCCCACTGAAAAAATCCAGCCCCGTACGCCTTTCAATTTCGTCGATACTCACGGCAAAATCATAGAAAGAGCCTTCGCATTTTTCATTCGGAAAAATAAAACCAAGCGCACAGATATTTTCTGCGTCGTCTGGAGTTGCGGCATCTTCTTCATTTTCGTAAAGGGGAGCAAGAAGCACTTTGTAATAATACTTCGGGACTGTAACCTTATCTTCCCCGATTGACTCGTATTCAGCGGCAGGCTTTTCAAGCACAGGTCCTGAAACAACGTAAACCCTGCCGAATTTCTTTGCCCACGCGCGCACGGTAGATTCAAGATCCTTCCACATTCCGCGGTTAAAACTACCCGCCTGCGGACTCATGTTGGACATGTAAAAAGTTTCGCTCATTGCCCTGTCGTCAAAGGCAAAATCCGCCGCAGGAGACAAATGCCCCCGGTCATAGCCGCTGCCCCTGTAATCCGCAAGGCTTGCAGAGCCGGTAGAAATCTCCGGGTCGGGTCTGAAGTCGTCAGAACGCGTGGCATTTTTTTCAAGGTGCTCTTCCGTCAGACAGTAAGCGCTCCACTCTGCCTGTTCGTAGCTTTCGCGATAGCAGATTGAATAATATTCATAGTCGCGGAGTTCGTGGTCTTCAGCGTGATTTTTCGCTGCGCACAGGGGATTTTCAAGTTTTGAAGGAAGCGCAATGACAGCATTTTGAGGAGAATTTTCAGAAATCTGCCCGTCAGCTTCTTTTTGAGCCAGGGTAACAGAATCCGATTCCGGCTGTGGCACGGTGATTTCAGTATTTTCAGATTTTCCGTCAGAGAAAAAAGATAAAAGTTCGTCTGTCTTCGATTTAAAAGCCGGCACATTTTCATACAAAAACAGCCCGACCGCCAGAACAACGACCAGAACCGAAACAATCTTAGAAAAAGTTCCGCGCTTAAGGTTCCGTCTGTAATTTTTTCTGCTCATAATAAC
>CAVJKK010000244.1:0-3171 GCA_963649855.1 Anaerovoracaceae bacterium | reverse complement strand
TTCTTGCATTTTCTTCTTCAAGAGCCTGAGCTTCAGTCTTAGAACCAAAAATGCGTTCAATATCGAGGAGAATGTAGAGTCTGTTGTTAACTTCAACAACACCCTGAATGTATTTGATGTTTATGTCCCCGAAAAGAGGGTGAGGCGGCTGAATCGTAGACTTCTGGATCCCGACAACTTTATCAATTACATCTACGACGATTCCAAAAGTCTGTTCCCCGATTGAACAGATGAGCATATTTTCGAGGGAAGAATCTGACCTCTCCTCTACTTCAATATTAAAAAAGAGCCTCAAATCAACGATTGGAATGATGTCTCCACGGAGGTTATATACGCCGAGTACAAAAGGAAGCGTGTTCGGAACATAAGTAAAACGCCCCGCCTTTGCAATTTCCTTTACTTTCATAATATCAATGGCATAATCCTTTCCGGCAAGGGAAAAAGTTACCATTTTATAGTCAATCTGAGCCAGTTTTTCTTTCTTTTCAGCAATTTCCTGCGATGTTCCTGGAACCGTGCCTGCGTAAGCACCAAGATTCTGGGCAAGTGCAGTATTTATGCTTTTTGTTTCCTGATTCTGAATATTTTCGTTAGCCATTTGCACTCACCCCTTTATTCAACAGCCCCATATTCAGAGCGTGCTTCAATTTCCTGACGAACTCCAAGTTCCAGCAGCTGACTTACGTCAATAATCAGGGAAACAGAACCGTCACCGAGGATTGAAGCCCCGGCAATTCCAGGAGACTGCGTAAACTGATCGCGCAGAGGTTTGATTACAACATCTTCTTCACCGATAAGGGCGTCAACCATAATTCCGATTTTTTTATCCTGTGTACCGACAATTACGACAAAGCAATATTCACCGTCATCATTGTTGCGGATATTAAAGAGACGGCTCAGGCGGAGGACTGAAATTACTTCGTTGCGCACATTCAAAACTTCATAGTTATCGATTGTGTTGATTTCCCCACGGCGGATACGGTGACTTTCAATAACCGACGCAATCGGGATCGCATAAACTTCTTTTCCGACGCGAACCAGAAGCCCCTGAATAATCGCCAGTGTAAGTGGAAGCCTGATTGAGAACTTTGAACCTTTGCCCTTTTCCGTCGTAACATTGACAGTTCCGTTCAGTTTATCAATCATCGTTTTTACGACATCAAGTCCTACACCGCGGCCTGAAACATTCGTAATTTTTTCTGCAGTTGAAAATCCCGGAAGGAAAATGAGGTTCGCAGCTTCCTGTTCCGTAAGAACTTTGTTCGGATGAATGAGTCCTTTTTCTACAGCCTTGTTGCGTACTTTTTCAGCATCGATTCCGTTTCCATCGTCAACAACATCAATGATAATCATGTTGCCTTCGTTGGAAGCCTTTAAAAGAACCGTACCAGTTTCGTCTTTACCGGCCTTTTTTCTCTGTTCTGGAGATTCAATTCCGTGATCAACTGAATTGCGGACACAATGCATGATCGGATCCATAAGATCATCAATTACAGTCTTGTCGAGTTCAGTGTCTTCACCTTCAATAAGAAGATTTACTTTTTTACCAAGATCTTTCTGCAAATCACGGACAACGCGAGGGAAGCGGTCGAAAATCTGGCTGATAGGAACCATTCGGATTTTCATTACGCCTTCCTGCAGTTCGCCTGCAATACGGCCAAGATTCTGGGTTGCAGAATGGAATCTTGTATTCAGTTCCTTAAATTTAGATTCAAACGGAGTGAAATAATCTGCGATTTCACCGTATTCCTGCATGATATTATTTCTGATGTCTTTTACGGCTACCCCGTTCTGAATTTCTTCAAGATACTGCGGAAGCTGTTCAAACATCTTACGGATTTTTTCTTTAAATGAGGAATCCAGCGACTGAAACTGAACGAGCATGTCAGACTGGAGCTGCGCACTCTGATTAAATGCAGCCTTTGTAATTACGGTTTCAGAAACAAGGTTCATGAGAAGGTCAATTCTCTTTGAATCAACGCGCAGAATTGAACTCTGCTGTGCATGACCCGTTGCCGGAGCGGCTTTAGGCGCCGTCTTCTGTGCAGCAGGTGCAGGTGTTTCTGTCTGAACTTTCGGAGTTTCCGCGTTCTGTGCCGGGGTTTCTTCTTTCTGAACAGGAACCTCAGCAGCAGGAGTTTTTTCAGCTTCAGGCTGTGAAGTTTTTTCCGGTTCTGCTTCTTTTGCGACTGCATTGTCAATGCACTGTGCATCAACGCTCAGAGTTACGTCGTCAAGGAAAGCAACATCTTCTATCTGTTCCTGATTATTTGAAGAAGCAACATAATAAGTTACATTTCTGTGAAATTCATCTTCATAGAGGGCATCAAAATCCGGAGTAGTCTTCAATACGGTGCCGGTCGCCTTTAATGCAGCAAAAACCTGAATTCCACCGACACTGTTCATCGGATTGCTTTCGTCAAATTCAACTTTTACTGCCCAGAGTTTCTGTCCTGATTCACAACTCTGTTTAAGTTCAAGAAGTTCAAATTCCGACATGTCAACTGAAGTATTTTTATCAGGAGAAGGAACTGAAACAGTAGGCTGAACCGGAGCTTTTGGCGCAGCAGGTACAGAAGACGAAGAAGATGACTTTTTTGATTTTCCGCTGTCTGCGGGAATCATTGATTTTATTTTATTTGAAACGTCATCTACGCTTTCGGCATAAACAGAACCATTCTGTCTTGCTTCGAGCATGGCTTTTATAATATCAAGTGCATTGAGAAGCGTATCAACAACATCTTCAGTAACTTTTACGCGATCAGAACGTACTTCATCGAGCAGATCTTCCATTGTGTGGGCAAAAGTTGAAATCTCTGTAAATTCTACAGTCGCAGAATTACCTTTTAATGTATGTGCCGCACGGAAAATTTCATCAATGGCATCATGATTAGACGGATCGTTTTCTATTGCAAGAATGTTGCTTTCGAGGTTGTCGACCATGAGTTCAGCTTCTGAAAAATAGTCTTTAAGAAGTTCCTCGTTGTTAGCATCAAGAAAATCACTCATAAGCATTATTTTAACCGTTAAGCACCCAAAGTCAAGCAATAAGAAAAGTTTAACAATAAGTTTTTTTTGAAGATTCAGCGGGACAAAACGCCTTCAACCGCTGATTTTCCGCTATTTTTTCTGCATTTTTTCCACATGACCGAGCGAATAGGCTTTTTCCCC
>CAVJKK010000243.1:0-3173 GCA_963649855.1 Anaerovoracaceae bacterium | reverse complement strand
GTCCGCAAGTTCCCCGGCAGGATAATCACTCCAGAAATCTGCATCTTCAGGAATTCCCGGTTTCTGTGCAAAAAGATGACCGCAGCAGCAGACCGCCGCCGCAAACATAATCTTACGAATAAAACTGATTCTTTTCATTTTGTCCGATTTTTCCGGCAGTTTTCTGCCAGCCTTAATTTTTTTCGCTGTTTTTCATCACGGTAACGTAAGCATGAGCCTGATGAGCCGCAATCGCCCCGTCCGAAGCCGCCGTTATAAGCTGACGGAAAGGTTTTGCCCGGACGTCCCCCGCAGCATAGATTCCGTTTACGACAGTTTCCATTTTGTAGTTTGTAATCAGATAGCCGCCTTCGTCCTTTTTGAGCATGTTTACAAGGTCAGTGCGCGGATTCATTCCAACAAAAATGAACACGGCGTCGCAGTCGAGGTGCTCAACTTTGCCGGTCACGCTGTTTTTTACGGCGACACCCTTAACTTTTTTATCGCCTTCGATTTTCTGAATTTCCGAATTGAACAGAACCGTAAGATTTTTTGCCTTCTGAAGTTTCTGCTGAATCGCCTTCTGTGCCCTCAGTTCCCCGCGTCTGTGAACAAGAATTACGCTGTCTGCAAGGGAAGAAAGATAGAACGCTTCGTCGCACGCGCTGTCACCACCACCAACAACGACAATTCTGCCGCCGCGGAAAAACGGTCCGTCGCACGTAGCACAGTAACTTACGCCGCGCCCTTCAAATTCTTTCTCCCCCGGAACGCCGAGTTTTTTATGAGCCGCACCCGTGGCAATCAGGACGGCAAAAGCCGAAATCTGACCTTTGCCGGTTTCTATTACAAATTTATTCTTGATTTTATCGATTGATTTTACGCTGGTCTGTGCAATTTCCGCACCAAAACTTTTAGCCTGCTCTTTCATGTTCTTAATGAAGTCAGAGCCCTTGACGGCAGGAAAGAATCCCGGAAAGTTTTCGAGGTTAAAAATATTAAGCGCCTGCCCGCCCGCTTCACCGGAATCAATGACAAGCGTATCAAGCCCGCTGCGCGAACCATACTGAGCCGCCGTCAACCCGGCAGCCCCCGCACCAATAACAACAAAGTCGTAAAAATCCTTCTGCATGGCAGAGATTATATAAAAAAAGAGGTCTTTTCTCTACAGTCAGAAAGTAGTCTCTACCGGCATTTAAATATCAAAACCGCCGCTGGTAATAAAATCCCGCAAAAGATTATCAACCTTTATATTTACTTTAGGCGGAATAAGTTTTGTGCCTTCTTCTTTTTCAAAATATTCTTTTGCCTTTGCCTTATCAACCGTCTTTTTAAGCTCTTCATAACGCCCAAACTCATTAAGATTAGAAGCGTTAAGGTGCAGTGCCATAAGATTTCTAAGGATAGTTTCATCTACACCAAGCGCAGAAGACAGGCGGTGAATCTGGTCATCTTTTGCCCTTGATAAATATTCATTTATGTAATCCCGTAAAGTTTTGTCTTTTGAAATTTCAACATCGCCCCGCTGAATGTCGTGCAGAAAAATATTTGCATACTTTTGTTCTTCCTGCGAAAGAGTTGCAAAAGTTTTATGAAGTTCCGTTTCCGCCTGTTCTATGGCTTCTTTTGTAGTGCCGTCAAGTGTAAGCAGTTTAATGTATTTTTCAAAACGCGAGTTCATATAGTCACTGTCAATCAGCCCGGTGTCGATTTCTGTAATGTAGCCTTCAAGGTCATACGGCGCGTCATCATCATCGCCGGAACCACCACCGTTAAAAAGTTCCTTATAACGAAGAACTAAAATCAGATAAGTTTTTTCGTCAATCAAAACATCTACAGTTTCGCCACTTTCTTTATCCGTATAAGAAGTTTTATTCCACTTAAAGCCCTGTATTTTTGCCGCTTCAAAGTAGCCGTTAAACTCGTTAAAGAGTTTTGCAAACTTTCTGCACACATTAGTATCAGAGGGGAGTTTTTCAAAATTAGAAACGCCATTATTTTTAAACAATTCCGATATTTCTTCAAAAACTTCATTCATCTTTTTAAGATTTTCATTAAGATGCTGAACAAAAAGTGCTAAAGGCTTGTCTCCTGAATAAAGTTTTACCGCTCTTTTAATATTCTGCTCCATTGTGTGCGGACGGCGATAATAGCGGATTGTGCCAAAAGGTTTATCAGGGCCAAAAAGACGGTTTGTCCTGGAAAACGCCTGAATGATATTTTCATACAAAAGGATTTTATCCATGTAAAGAGTGTTTATCCATTTTGAATCAAAGCCGGTAAGCATCTGGTCAACAACGATGAGTAAATCAATTTGTTTTTCACTTTCGTTTGCAATCCGCTCATAAGGCCTTTTATGTGCAAGACGGGCAGAAATGTCTTTTTTCATATTGGCAAAGGTTGGAATTGTAAAATTCTCGCCATACCTTTCATTGTAGTCTTTTATGATTTCTGCAAGGCCGTCTTCTTTTACAATTGCACCGCCGTTGTTGTCTATATTCGGATCAAACAAAGCAGTTACTTTAAGCTCTGAGTTTGCTTTCTTTATTAAGCGGTAGTAATCGATTGCTTCGGGAATGCTGCTTGTTGCAAAAATTGCGTGAAATTTGCTGTTGCGGCTGAGCGTTACCCAGTTTTCAAGAATATCTTTTACAACTGAGTCAGTATGTGCTTTTGTTTCGTACTGACTTGTAGGAATGTAATCTTCAATTCCCTTGATGTAGTCGCCGTTAGGAGCGTTATACCCTGCCATTGGAACTTGTTTTTTGTCCATATATTTGTAGAAGATTTCGCTTTTCTGCGGGTCGGCTATTGCTTCTTCTTCTGTTTTTGCCTTTGCTTTTTCTAATGCTACGGCCTTGCGGACATCTTTATCTTTAAAAGTAAGAACTTTGTAAGGGTCAAAGCCTAGAACATTTTTATCGCGGATACCGTCTGCAATGCTGTATCTGTGAAGTTCACCGCCGAATACGGTCGAAGTCGTATTATTTTTCTTTTGATTTTCGTCCTGAATTGGCGTTCCGGTAAAGCCAAAGAACATTGCACGCGGAAAAGTTGACTTTATTGTAATCAGCATATCGCCAAAAGTGGAACGGTGAGCCTCATCAACTATAAAAACAATACGCTTTGAATTTATCAGTTCAATATCACGCCTGTTAAGCCCGCCAGTTTCATCTTTTACATTACTCATCTTT
>CAVJKK010000242.1:0-3175 GCA_963649855.1 Anaerovoracaceae bacterium | reverse complement strand
AGATATTTCCGATGATAAGTTCTCTCGGGTAATTCCTTGTTCATCATAACCTGAGGTTCTGTTTTTCTGAGGTAGGAAATGTATTTATCTGAAATAATGCTGAATTTATATTCCATAACCTTTCTATAAAAAAAGGCGACCTTGTGAGCCGCCTTATTAAGTTCTCCAGTCAGGGTCGGAGCTTACCCGATTTTAAGTTCTCCAGTTAGAGCCGGAGCTTGCTCACTTTAAGTTTTCCAGTCAGGGTCGGAACTTACCCAATGATTGAAATTAACACATTTTGATTGAATCGTCAATTTTTTTAATAAAAAGTCTGTCAATTACCGCCGTAAAATGTTCTATAAAATTGCACATAAAAAGGCGGTGGTCAGGCCACTGAATATTGACAGCCCGATTACGTGTACCGGCACGAACGAACTCAAGGCAAGTGCTCCGAAACTGATTGCGGTTGTTACGAACGAGAGGAAGATTGCAAACATTTCGGCGCGGTCTGTCTTGTTCTGCGTGCGGTAGATGATGTAGTCGAGCCCAAGCCCGAACACCAGGATTACGCCAGTTATGCAGAAGAACTCGATTTTTAAGCCGGCTAGCACGAACACGGCGACTATCGACAGTATGCTCAGAACCGGAATTGAAATAATCCTCAGGGTGTCACGCCAGCTGTAGAAGAACTTCATTATCACTGCGATTACGACAAACGCAATTCCAAACATTATTAAGATTAAGCGCGTCAGATTGTCCAGCCCTGCGCTCACCTCGCGCACCTTGTTTTCATAGTAGACGTTCGGGTATGTATCGGCGAGGCTCTGATAGTACGCTTCATCGCTTATTGCCGACGGCAGAATGATTGAATAGTATCTGTCTTCCACTCTGCCTATGTAGAGCATGTTCAAAAGCGGGCGCAGCGTTGCAGGCATTTCTTCTTCCGGAGTAATAATATTTTTCTTTGCTTCTTCAACTGCAAGGGTAAAATCCCGCGCATATTCTTCACTTTCGCCTTCAAAGCCTAAGTATTCAAACTGTCCGGCGGCAAACGGAACAAGGCGTTCTGCCGCTTCTGCCGATTTTTTCTGTGCTGCGGCGGAAGGAATGAAGCGCGACGTGCAGATAAACTTATCCGGAATTGACGTGGCAAGTTTTTCTTCCGTCTGGAGAACTTCTTCAACCGTGTCTCCGCTCACGACAAGCCAGCTCGTCGGGTTGTAGCCGAGAACTTTGTACGCCGTAACCGTGTCTTCTTTTAAACGTCCTTCCATTTTATAGAGGTTTGCGATGTTGTTCTGAATCTTTACGTCGTCATGGCGCACTAAAAGAACGGCAGAACTCACTACAAAAATCAAAAGTGAAAATACAGCACCCGCATATCTGTAAAGTTTTCCTGAAGGGTTCTGAGGTTTTTCTTCCCACTTTCTGATTAAGGCGATTCCCCTTTTGTGTGCCGGAGGAAGTTTAAAGAGCGTGTAGAATCCGCTGACGGTCAAAAATGAACTGAGCATTCCCGCAAAACTGAAAACTGCCATCTGCCTGAGCATGCCGAAAGGTGCAAACGCGAGGAGAAGGAAGCACAGTTCCGTTGAAATGAGGGAAAGGGAAAGTCCGTTGAAAAGATGACTGCGGATTTTCTGGGGGCTGTCGAGTTCCTTTGAATTCTTCCAGTTGATGAAGTAATGCAGGCTGTAGTCGATGCACGAGCCGATCAAGGACGTGCCGAACACGAGGGCAATCAGGTGAATCTGTCCGAAAATCAAGTGCGTTGCAAAAAAAGCCGTTCCCATGGAAAGCGCAATCGAAAAGACGCTTGCAATGACCGGAAGCGGTGAACGGAAAACAAACAGAAGGATTAAAACTACCGCAAGCATGGAAACCGTCGAAATGAGAGAGATTTCCGAGGAAGCGGAGCTTGAACTCTTGTAACTGTGGAAGGTCGTTCCGTAGAACACAAAGCGGACGCCGTCTTTTTCGAGCGGAAGGCATTTTTCGTAGATGAGCGGAACTGCATTCTTCTTGCTGGCTAACTGTGCGCCTTCTTCCGTAAGTTCTCCGCGCAGCATGACGTACCATCTGCCTTCAAATTCGCGGGCAAGCACTCCGTCCTTCGGGGAAAGTTTTGTTCCCGAATCCGTAACGGCAGAAAGATAGTTCTTTAAGTTTGATTCATCGAGCAGGAAAGGATCTTCGGCAATATTTTCAAGGCTCGTCATCGAAAATCCGCTGTAGACCGATGCAAGCGCATTCTGTGTCACTTCTTCCGCCCCGCCTTCACTTTCCAGCTGTTTCTGAAGTTTTGAATCCAGAAGATTGAAGCGGTATTTTGCAATGAATTCCTGAACGTCGCTCACGGCTTCCATATCCGAATAAAGCGAAAGCGAAGCGAACTTTGATTTTTCGTCTTTTAAAAGTCCGTAAACCGTCTGCGCAGCTTCCTTTGCCTTTTCAAAATCTTCGTGGCTTGCAAGGATGAAGATGCTGCGGTTTGCGTTCTCTGAAACTGATTTTTCTGCGATTTTTGCCGCCTTGTTGTCCGTTGCCGACGGCATCATGCTCGTATAGTCTGCGTCAAAAACGATTCCCTTCGTAAAAATCAGGGAAATCAAAAAAAGGATTAAAATTGCGCCGTGGTAGGCTGCCCACACGCCGAACCAGAACCTGTTATTTGAAAAAAGTTTTTTCTGCATCGGTTAATTCCTGTCTGTACTGCTGATTTAAAAGTGTGTAGGAAGTTGATTCCGTTTCGCTCTGAATGATTTTGAGGCTGTCTAAGGTTGATTTTCCGTCTGCCGCACTGCCGGTCGTTCCCGAAAGTTCAATCTGTTTTAAGGCTGAAGAAATCGTGCTGTCTTTCGGAGAAAGTAGAAGCTGCCACTTTGAAGAATCTGCTTCAAACTTTTCAAAATTGAAGAAGGCTTCGAGTTTTGCCCTGTCGCCCGAAAAAAGCGAAGAAACGGTTTCCGCAACGGATTTGAAGACTTCGTTTGATGAGCCGTCAGTTACGGTTTTCGTGCCGTCCGGCTTTGTCTGTATAATCGAAGTTTTTGTAACTGCCATGGTTGAAGGGAAAGGCTTTAACGTCTGCCACAAGATTCCGTCTTCGCAGAAAATGAATTTACCGGAAGACTTGAGAGGGCGCTTGAGTTTTGCCGCATTTTTTTCCTGAACAAAATCGCCTGCCGTAACC
>CAVJKK010000241.1:0-3206 GCA_963649855.1 Anaerovoracaceae bacterium | reverse complement strand
TTGAAGAACTACCGTCACCTTGCCATTGAAGGTGAAAGTGGTGATGAAGAAAAACCTGATCAGCAGATTATTGAAGAAATGCGTTCTGAAAATGTCGAAAAAACTGAAAAAGACGCGACAATTGACGGAGGTGAAGCAAATGTATGATCCAACAATAGCTATATGGCTTCTGCTGGGAACTTTTGTTCTGTTTATTCTTATTAAAATGCCGGTGACCTTTGCCCTTGCCGTTTCTTCGTGCATTACGCTTGTTTATGTTCATATTCCGCTGATGGCATTTATCCAGCAGATGGGAAAAAGCATTAACTCGTTCAGCCTTATGGCAATCCCGTTCTTTATTCTTTCCGGTGAAATCATGGGGGCAGGTGGAATTTCTGACCGCCTTCTACAGGCTGCAAATGCAATCGTAGGTCGTTTCAGAGGCGGTCTGTCGTATGTAAACGTTCTTGCATCAATGTTCTTTGGACATTTGTCCGGCTCGGCTGTTGCAGACGTTTCTTCCCTCGGTTCCATCGAAATTCCTATGATGGTAAAGGGCGGATATGACAAAGACTTTTCTGTCGCTGTTACTGTAGCAACGTCTTGTCAGGGTGTTTTAATTCCTCCGAGTCACAACATGATTATCTATTCTGTTGCTGCTGGTGGTGTTTCAGTTGGTGCGCTCTTTATGGCAGGTCTTGTTCCTGGTGTTACTCTTGGAATTTTGTTCCTTGTTGTCTGCGGAATTATGAGCATTATCCGTCATTATCCAAAAGGCGAAAAAATCGGACTTAAACAGGCTTTGAAGATTTGTTTTGATGCAATTCTTGCGCTTTTTACTGCTGTTATCATCCTTGTAGGTGTAACTGCCGGATGGTTTACTGCAACTGAATCTGCAGCAATTGCCTGTGTTTACGCGTTCATCATTTCCGTGTTTGTTTACAAAGAATTGAAAATCACGATGCTTCCAAAGCTTCTGATGAACACTGTAAAGACTCTCGCAATGGTATTTTCTTTGATTGCGGCGGCGGGTGGTTTCGGATATCTTCTTGCACTTCTCAAAGTTCCTACAATCATTACGCATGCACTTCTTACGGTCAGCGAAAACAAGGTTATTCTTCTGCTTCTCATCAACATTATGCTTTTGTTCTTGGGCTGCATTATGGATATGGCTCCGCTCATTTTGATCGTAACTCCAATTCTTGCTCCAGTTGTTCATGAAGTTGCAGGAATGAGCCTCGTTCAGTTCGGCGTAATGCTTATCTTTAACCTTGCAATCGGTTTGTGTACTCCGCCAGTTGGCTCTGCATTGTTTGTAGGCTGCGGTGTTGGAAAAATCAGTATCGAAAAAACAACAAAAGCTATGCTTCCGTTCTATATAACAATGATTGTCGGACTCTTGCTCGTAACTTTTGTTCCTCAGGTTTCACTCTTCCTTCCAAAACTTCTTGGATACGCAGTGTGATTTTGAATGAGGCTGTCTAAAAAGGTAGTCATACTGAACTTGTTTCAGTATCTGCTCTAAGTGGCGGAATGACGCTATGAAGCAAACTTGTTGGGTAGCCTCGCATTCTATTTGTTAAAAATTGTAAAAACGAGGATATTTTTATGCAGATGACATTAAGATGGTACGGACCTGGTTTTGATTCTGTAACTCTCGAACAGATTAGGCAGATTCCCGGAGTAAAAGGCGTAATAACAACTTTGTACGATGTTCCTGCCGGAGAAGAATGGAAAAGAGAACGTGTAAAAAATTTGAAAGAGATTGTACAGAGTGCAGGACTTGAAATTTCAGGAATCGAAAGTGTTAATGTCCACGAGGCAATAAAAATCGGCAGTCCTGACCGCGATAAATATATCGAAAATTATATAAAATCGCTCTCTGCCCTTGGCGAAGAAAATATCCACATGGTCTGCTACAACTTTATGCCGGTTTTTGACTGGACACGCACAGATCTTGCAAAAATGAGACCGGACGGTTCAACCGTTCTCGCTTATGACCAGAAAGTTGTAGATTCAATTGACCCCCAGACTTTTTTTGACAAAACTACCGATAATTCAAATGGATTTGTGATGCCCGGCTGGGAGCCTGAACGCCTTTCAAAAGTAAAAGACCTTTTTGCTGCCTATAAGTCTGTTACTTCTGATAAATTATTTGAAAATCTCATTTACTTTTTAAGGGCAATCGGACCTGTCTGTGAAAAATACGGTATGAAGATGGCGATTCATCCTGATGACCCGGCATGGCCTGTGTTTGGGCTGCCGCGAATCATCACTGGAAAAGAATCAATCTTAAAAATGCTCAAAGCTGTAGACAAAGAATACAATGGAATTACGCTTTGCATGGGAAGTCTTGGCACAAACCCTAAAAATAATATCCCCGAAATTATGAAAGCATGCAAGGGAAGAATTCACTTTGCTCATATTAGAAATCTTCACCATTTTGCTCCAGGAGTTTTTGAAGAAGCTGCTCATCTTTCTTCTGACGGAAGTTTTGACATGTACGAAGCTGTAAAAACGTTGTACGAAACTGGTTTTGACGGACCTGTACGCCCTGACCACGGACGCACAATCTGGGGCGAAAAATGCATGCCGGGCTACGGACTTTACGACCGTGCACTGGGAGCAATGTATATTCAGGGATTGCTTGAAGCCATTGAAAAGACTGTTAAAATGTAAAGTAAGCTGAAAAAAGCGAAGGTAAAAAAGTGAATAGCAATGAGAGTTCTGTTTACAAAACACTGAGAGAAAAAATCTTGAATCTGGAATTTAAACCCGGACAGGAACTGAATGTAAATCTTCTTGCCGAAGAACTTAAGGTGTCGCGCTCACCAATCAGGGATGCCCTTTTAAGACTTTCGGTTGATAATCTTGTGGACATTTTTCCGCAGAAAGGGACACGTGTTGCTTTCTTAAATCGCCAGATTATCGAACAGGAACGTTTTTTGCGGATTACGATGGAACTTGGTGTCCTTCGACTTTTTATGAAAAAACTTGACGATACCTGCCGCCAGGTTTGCGTGACAAAACTTCGTGCAATCCTTCTTGAACAGCACGCAAGTCTTCTTGCCGGAAACAATAGGGCTTTTTTACAAAAAGACGATGAACTTCATCATTTTTTTTATACGGAAACAAGCAACGAATGGCTGTGGGAAGTCATTACAACGCATACAGGCAACGACTACAGAATCAGAATTTTAAGTTATGACACTGATTATATTTCAGGT
>CAVJKK010000240.1:0-3214 GCA_963649855.1 Anaerovoracaceae bacterium | reverse complement strand
GATTGTGAACGGGTTTTATAAAAGTGATTCTGTCCTTATTTTCCGGCGGAACCCTTTCTGCTGCGCTTTCAGGCTCCTGAACGATTGCCGTCACGTTGTATCCGAGTGAAGAATATGCAATGGAAGCCGGCACGACGAGATCTGCCGGGTCTTCACCTCCAACCGTAACAAGAATGTTTTTTATGTCCTGAGTCGAAGTAAGTTTTGTCTGACGTTTGTTTTTCGGAAGCGTAACATAAGAAGGTTCGCTCACGTTTGCAGGACGCTGCAACCCGTAAGAAGGAATGATGTCAAGAAGATAGTCGCACAAATCCGTGTTGAGGGAGCCTTCATCAATTGAAACCAGCGGTGCACATTCAGCAAGTTTCAAGGCAAAATCGCGTTCCAGGACAAAAGCATCCGTCACAATGAGCGCATATTCACCTTTCTGCGGGAAAACTTTTACAATCTGACTTTCTAAGAATCCGTCTTCTTTTGCGGCAGCTATGACTTCATCTTTTTCTTCTAAATCCGCATCTTCAGGAATGTAGACATTTGCCCCGATGGCTGTGGCAATCGAAAGACAGCGCCTTAAATGCCCCGTTCCCCTGCCTTTTTTTACGCATGGAACGCACAGCACCGGATATTTTATTGAATCTGCTTCAAAAGCACTGATTATTTCTTCACTTGAATAAGGACCTTCTCCGCCTAAAGTACGGACAACCGCACACGCACGGCGGTAATCAACGGCAGTGTCGATTGTCGTGCGGAGCGCGCTTTTGTTCCACTGTGCAGGAGAAGGAATCATGACACTCGTAAAATTTTCCGGATGATTGTAAAGCGCAGGTCCTACGTGTTCGTGGTCGTAAGGTTCAGCCGTAAGTTCTTTTGCCTTCAAAAGCGAATGAGCGTTGAACATTTCCACCCCGCTTCCGTGAGGCAGTCCCGTATAGGTGATGTAATCACAGCGGCCGGTCTGTGAACGGCGGTTATACTGTTCAACCAGAGAATTTGCGCAGTCATAAAAAAGAAAAGGATTGTCGGCAGTTGCGCGGATTACGGCGTCAGCTCCGGTCTGTTCAATTAAAAGGCAGAAGCGTTCAAGAACGTCATCAAGAGGACCTTCAAAAACCTTAAAGCCGTTGCGTTCTGCAACCGGTGTCAGTTCTCCGGCGCTTTCCTTATCGGTAGCAAGATAATAATCATCCGCCTGAACTTTTTTCATGGCACACAAAGTCCAGTCGAGGACAGTTTTAGAACCGAGCGGAAGAAGTGCTTTGCCCGGAAGACGCGTCGAAGAAAGACGGCACTGAACTACAAGAATAGTCATCTATATTTTTCCCCAGTTTTCAACGAGATATTTCGCATCAATTCTGAAGCGGTATTTATTCTTAAAAACCCACGAGCGTGCATCTGAAAACTGTTTCAAGGATTCAATAAATCCACACCCTGACCTTAAAAGATATACAAAAAAAGAAGAATTTGGAATAACTCCATGATCTTCATCAAAACGCGGAAGGAGATTTTTCAGGTAAAAGCGCGTGTAGGAAAAGTCCGCCGTAACGTTTTCTGCAGGAAAGTCAGTTTCGTAGTCGAGCGTATAAAGAGTTGAAATTTTCGTCTTATGCCCCCACAGCCAGCCGCGCATGAAAAAATCCGCCGTCTGCCAGTGGCTCTGCGTTATCGTGTAGTCAAATCCGCCGAGCTGAATGAACTTTTTGCGGTCGTAGATTCCCACATTGTCAAAAGCGTAAAGGGTTGGAATTCCGTCTGAAAGCCCCCCCGAAGAACTGATTGCAAAGGTTGAACCGTTTACAGAAGGTGAAAAAATCACAGGAAGATTCGTTACGCTGCCGTTTGTAAGGCGCGGAGAAGTACAGAGGTTTTTCTGCCCGATTATTTTTTCCAGGACGCGCGGAGAGATGATTTCGTCTTCAAAATTGAAGGAATCGCGGAGAACTAAGACGTAATCACAGTTAATTTCCGACATTCCGAGGTTTATCAGTTCGCCTTCAGTTGCCTTTTCAAGTGGAATTATGAATTTTATTGACGGATACTTCCGGGCAAGTTCATCAACAGAATAACTGCCCCGGCTTTTTTCAATCGAAATAACCTGCTCAAAACCAGCCTCAGAAAGCTTTGAGAGAATCAGCTCCCTGAACTGACTTCCCTTTCCGTTCAGAATTATTACGCCGAGATGAAGTTTTACTTCCGCCGGAAAAAACTTTCCGCCGACTACAGTCCTGTTTATCTGCCGTTCATTAAAAATTAAAGGTATAGTATTCATCACAGGCAAGACACCTTTTGCAGTATTTTTTTTCTATATGATTCTGAACTTCACGCTCTATTTTTTTCCAGATTTCTTCAAGGCTTTCCGTGAAGGCATTTCCCGCAATTTCGTCTGCACGAGTTCTGCACACTGGAACGCTTCCGTCGCTCAAAATGTTGAAATCCCGGCGGATATGCCAGCATGCGTTGCGTTCAAGCGGAGAAAGGTCTGCCGGTTTTTCGTTGCTCAAAAGCCCTGCAAGGCTGTCGTATTTCGTAATCAGAAGCTGCCCGTCTGAACCGTTCTGTTTTTCTTTCCAAAGGCGGTAAAACTGTTCAAGCTGGCTTTCATTTGCCTTCATTCGCGTAAACTGCGGGTAAACATGTCCCGGAAAAATCCGATTAAGCATCAGGACAGTTTCCACCGCTTTTTTATAATTTTCGCCCGCAATTCCGTTGATTTTTTCATACATCGCGTCGTCAACCGCATCAAGCTGAACTGCAAAATCAACTCTTGTGGCACAGCCCGCCGCTTCCGCAATTTTTTCTGCATCTGTTTGGGAAAAATTAAGCCCATCCGTTTCCACAAAAAGTTTAAGGGAAGGATTTTTGAGCACTTCAAGACAGAAGTCCGCAAACTGCGCGTTGAGGCAGGGTTCTCCGAAAAGTGAAAGTCCCACGACCGCTTCTGCGCTGAAATCACAGATTTTCTTTACGAGAACCTTAAAGTCTTCAAGTTTCATCTGAGGGAGATTTTTTCCCGCAAAGAGTTTTCTGTAAGGATTGTAAAGGCTTTTCGTATTGTAAGAATTTGAAATCTGCACGTTATAGTACGAAGGAAGGCTCTGCTGCATGCACGAAAGGCTTTCTGCAAGGTCGCTTAATTTATAGACGTCAAAATCTGCGGAAGAAAAACCGGTTTTCTGCAGTTTTGCTTCGTCAAAAAGGCGCGTACAAAGCTTAAGTC
>CAVJKK010000239.1:0-3216 GCA_963649855.1 Anaerovoracaceae bacterium | reverse complement strand
TCGACAGAGATTTAAACGTCACTAAAGGAAATCGCAGTTTTCTCATTTTTCTGCAAAAGACTGAATTTACGGGCGTCAACCTTGATTCCATTCTTTACGAATACAGCGCCCGCAATCTCCGCTTTTTCCTCAAGAATTTTTCTGACTCTGATTCCGTCAATCCGCGCCCTTTCGTCTGCAAGATAAAACTCAGCGAAGACTTTGTAACCTGCATCCTTACAATCACAAAAGTTGACGACAACACCTTTGACATCTCCGTTGAAGAACTCAACTACAGCCGCCAGATTCTGGACGACGCGCTCTTAGAATCCCGCGAATACGCTGCCCTCTTACAGAATTTCGATGCCTACTACTTCATCTACGAAGACAAAACCTTCTACGTAAAGAACACAAAAGACCTGAACACCGTCTTCAAGGGAACTCCGGACGATTTTAAAGCCTTCTTCCCGTCGCTTTTTAAGCTGAACCTTTCATCCGGCGACTGCGAAAAACAGCTGGATTCGATGATTGAAGAAATTCAGGACTTTAGGGGCGGAAAATACTTCAACTTCCTGCGCACCGACAAAAAAAGGCTGTGCGTTCACGTCATAAAAACCAGCACGCGCAAAAAATCGATAATGGTCGGAAGCGTAAATTTCAGCAACAAGACGCAGCTGGAAGAAAACACCTACGCCGAAAGCCACGACGGTTTGACCGGACTTTACAACAAGGTCGCAATTACCGAAATGGCAATCCACAAAATCAACAAAGAGAAAACGCCGTGCACGCTGATTATCATCGACGTCGATAATTTTAAGGAATGTAACGACACTTACGGTCACGCGTTCGGTGACAAAGTCCTCGTTTTTGTTTCAAACTGCATAAAAGAATCAGTCGGAACAAAGGGAATTGCCGGCAGAATCGGCGGAGACGAATTTTTAGTTCTGATTGATTCAACCGACGAAGCAGACATCCGCAACGTTACAAGAAATATCCGCGTCGGAATCCAGTGGAACATGACGTCATTTGAACCAAACACCGTCGTAACCTGTTCAATGGGCGCTGCACGTTTCCCTTCCAACGCAAAAAATTATTCATCACTCTTTAAACTCGCCGACAAATGCCTCTACATCGCAAAATATCGCGGACGCAACTGCTACGTAATCTACAAGCCGGAACTCCACGACCAGATGATTGTCGAAAACCGCAAGAACATGCAGAACGTCTTAAGCGGACAGACCTACAGCGAATCAGCCGGAAAAGAATTCGAAATCCTCGAAGCGCTCAAAAAGAATCAGACGGCGGAATCTCTCAGACAGATTCTGACGATGCTCCTCGAATACCTTAAACTGAGCAAAATCACGATTTACGATTCAAACTTCAACCTCTCTTTTATAGCCGGCAAAGATGAACTTGATTTCCGCGCAGAAGCCCTCAAAGACAGAAAATATTTTAAGTATTTCAATAAATTCGGATTTTTCCACATGGACAACACGAACGTGCTTTCATCGGTCAATCAGGAACACTACGAAATCTACCGCGACAACGAAATTGCAACCACACTCGAAGCCTTCTGCTGCGATGAACACGGCAACAAAAAAGGCTTGATCTGCTACGACATCTACCGCCCTGCAAGGACATTCCCGCAGGAAAAAATAACGTTCATGCTGGTAGTTGCAAAGATACTCGGACAGTTTTTCGACCTGGAGAATTCGTAATGAAAAACACTTTTTTCCGTTTAACATTTATTGCAGCCGTTTCTTTTATTTTCACTTCATGCTCGTCTTACAGCGGGCTAAAGATTGAACTTGAAGGCAACCCTACAACCGGTTATTCATGGGAATACAAAACGAATCCCGAACAGATTATAAGCGTAAAAGAAAAAATCACTTATCTGGGAGAAAACGGAATTGTCGGCGCACCGTCAAAGTTTGAATACACACTCACGCCAGAAAAAGACGGAGAAACAGACCTGACATTCGTTTACCGCCGTTCATTTGAAACAGATTCTCCGGCAGAAAAAATTGAATGCAGAATTCGCGTAGAAAACGGCAGAATCTCTGCAACCGGAAAACTCGACGGAGACTGGCAGATTGTAAGCCTGAAAAAAGACGATGAAGAACAGCAGATTTTTGCAGCAACCCTTACAGTCAACCGGCAGGGCGAAACGCTTTATCTAAGCAGCGAAACGGGAATAAACGTTTTTAATGCAAGCCTTACGCTAAAACAGAATCTTGCAAAAGATGCAAAAGATTTTGCACTGACAAAAGCGATGGGGTCTAAAGAGGAAGTCGCATTTGAAGACATTTATCTTCAGCTTTTTGATGGAAGTTTTACAATTATTCCATATGTAAAAAATGACAAGGCGTGCATCAAAATTACAAATCAGACAAACGGACTTTCTGCTGTTTTTGAAGAAGCTCACCCGGCTGAAGAAAACTAGATGCCACAGCCGTTTCTGTTCAATTTAATCGACAAGGCAGTTTTTGACTACGACCTGATTCAAAGCGGAGACAGGATTTTGCTCGGCGCGTCGGGAGGCAAGGATTCCACCGCACTCGCAGAATATTTTTCAAACCGCCGCAAACGCCCGGACGCAGATTTTGAATATTTTGCGCTGAACGTCCGCACAGACTTCGGGGGCGAACTTCCGCAGAAAATCCGCACGCTGTTCCAAGAATGGAACGTGCCGTTTGAATCAATCTTTGCCGACGTGACCGGACGCTTAAAACCCGGCAGAAAGATGAGCTGCTACTGGTGCTCGACACAGCGCCGCAAGGAACTCATAGATTTTGCTCTCAAAAACGGCTACAACAAAATCGCACTCGGCCACCACTTGGACGACATCTTAGAAACACTTTTGATGAACATGCTCGACAAAGCCGAACTGAGCACGATGACACCGCGCCTGAAATATCAGAATTACCCGCTGGAAATAATCCGCCCGCTGTGTTACGCCAGCGAACAGACAATCATAGACCACGCAAAAAAATGCGGTTACCACGGCTGGACATGCACCTGCAGTTATCAGGACAACAGCGCCCGCAAAGAAGCCCGCCACCGTCTCGAACTCTTAACCGGCGACGACACAAAGAAAAAAGAAAAACTCTTCCAGTCCCTCAAAAACATCAAGCCGGAATACCTGCCGTAAATCAGATTTTTTATTTTTCGGAGCACAACTCCACCCCGCGCCGTAATTTACAGACAGCGCCTTGTTTTACCGCCGAACCCGCTTTC
>CAVJKK010000238.1:0-3216 GCA_963649855.1 Anaerovoracaceae bacterium | reverse complement strand
CGCCAGTAATTCTTTGTTGAGCTTACAAGAGAAAGCCCCGAAGTTTTTGAAAGGTCATAAAGCCAAACCTGCTTATTATCCAAGTTTGCGTATTTTCCGTATTTTTTTATCAAGTCATTCAGATAAAGAACTTCCTGCTCCCCATTAAGCATTTTCATGCCAAGAAGTCCACGGTAAATAACTTTCAAGTCGCTGTTGCCGGTCGTCCCGGAAAGACTTATCTTTGTAACATCGTTTCCGTAATCGTCAACAACAACACCGCCGAAAGTCTTTGTATAGCTCAAACGCTGAGTAGTCTGTATACTCTCGCTTTCAGGCGGCATAGAAAACGCAAATGCGTCTTTCAGTTTTCCATATTTATCCGTAAACTGCAAAAGATAGGCATGTCTCCAGAACCAAGAATTTATGCTTCCCACTTCAAGCCCCCAATATTTTTGTCTGTCCGGCGTCAATTATTTTTATTGAAACCAGCGAAGTCGTAGACGATACAGAATTTACAAAACTCACGGCTGAAAGACTTGTTCCGCCGTCACCAAGCGCAAGCGCAATCTGCCCATCCGCCTTGAACTTTTTCAAAACCGCCGGCTGAATTGTTATAGACACAGGAGACGCCTGAGTATATGCGCCCAATACAGTTCCGCTGACAAGAACATCAACAGCCCCGGAATACACGCCTTTTCCCTCCGCCTTTACTTTCTGGCTAGGACTTGTCTGTATGCTGAAAACACCTCCAGTAACAGGCGGAAGAGCTTCAATCGTGCACCCCATGACAGCGACAGGACTACTCATTTCAGCACCTCCAGATTTCCATTTATATTCACAGAAGAGGCGCTTGTCTCAATTTTGTTTCCTTTTGCGTCCTCAATAACGATTCCGCCGCTTTTCATTGTGATTTTATTACTGTTTTTATCTTCAATAACAACCCCGGCGCTATCAAACGTAATCTTATTTTCATTTTTTTCAGTAAACAGAAAACCGTTGTCATCAAAAGAAAAAGAAGAGCCGAAAGCGGTTATTTTCAAGCCTTTTTTTTCGCCGCTTTCACTGTCATCATCATTTACAATCTCTACTTTTACTTCCTGATTTTTGTTTATAAAAGAGATATTTCCATTTTCAAGATTTTCCTCATAGCTCCAGCCGGAATTAAGGATTCTTTTTTTTATAGAATTGAATTTCTCAACATCTTCACTTTTCGTTGCCCTGAAGTCCGCCTGCTCATTTACAGAATTAAAAGAGAATCCTGAGCAAAGCACAAAACCGCCCTGAACTGTTCCGGTCGGCATCATAACAAAGACACGTGAGCCGACAGGCGGCAAGTTTCTCTCTCCCGCTCCGCCGTCTTTGCTCACCCATTCCATAGAAGCAACAGGCACATAATGAAACTTAAATCCGTTGCTGTTTTCCACATCAACACTTAGACTGTCGCTGTGAACTGCGGAAACATAGCCCCAAAATCCAGTTCTGTGCTGACCGTACTCAGATGAAGATGTTTCATTTTTTTTCTCATAATTGCTTTTGTTGTAAAATATAAGATTCATTTTTTTATTCCCCGCTAATCGTCTTGTTTTCAAGAACAGTTTCCAGAGCCGTTGAAAAATTCTTCGCAGCCCCCTGAAAACTTCCGTCTGTTTTGTAGATTCCCCCGCGCTCCACAGAATACTCAACCATCGGAGATGAGCCGTAAGACCATGAATGTGTCTCGTTTTTTATATAGAAAACTGTTTCCTGAACTTCCGGCGTGAACAGTTTAAAAACGATTTTCTCGCCTATTCTCGGCACATTGCTCGCTTTCTCATACGCATTCACCATTTTTATTCTGCCGGCAAGCATTTCATCAAGATTGTCATACCATGCCTTTAGCTTGCTGTTCAGTTTCTCAAAAATCTGCTTGTCAGTATCTTTCTTTACAGCCTTATTCTGGACATACCCCATGAACGATACCGTCAGCGGTTTGTAGCCGTATTTTTTTATTTTATCCTTGTTACAAGCAACGGAAATCAGACCGTTCTCATCTGCCCGGAGATTTGCGATATAATTGCTGTCTATGCAGCTTCCTTCGACAAGCGACATAAAAACGGTATAGACTTCCTTGTCTGTTTTCTCAAAGTCATATCCAGTAAGAAAATTTAGATTCACATAGCTTTTTGCAAGCTCAGACCAGCTTTCCGGAGAATAAGGACATTCCTTTACAGTAAGGCTTACATCGTCCGTTGAAAAAATCTGATACGCTCCCTGCGGAATTATTTTTCGTATTATGTCCATGAAAGAGACCGATTCCGCATTGTACAAGTCTGTTGAGACAGGCATTATATGCTTTAAATCCTCGACAGATGAAAAATCAGACATTCCAAGAGCTTCCATAATCCCCAAAATGCTTGTGCTGGAGACATTCTGAACATAAGTGCTTAGATACTTTGTAAAATCCTGCCATATATTTTCAACAATTTTTTTCAAAGTCTGAGCCTTATACACAATATTTCCGTCGGAATCTCTCTCAACCTCTGTAAAAGTATCCTTTATCTTTAGATTCGCCGCATTGGTGTTGTATAGCGAAGTCCCGACTTTCCCGAGATTCATAAAACAGTCAGAATAAAGACTTACCGCCGATTTTCCGTTTATCGATATTTCCTTGCGGACTTTTCCGTCTGAGCCAATAGACGATGATATTTTCACACTGTGTATAACTCCGACAAAATCAGGCTTTAAAGTTGTTCTGTTCATGCTTTCAGTTATCTTCACAATGTCAAAATTCTCGATAGTGTCAAAGACATTTTTTCCGTCAGTCAGCTTGTCTTTCAGCCTTATTGTAAAAGAGCCCGCTGTATCATCAATTCCGCGTGAAAAGCTGTAGGACTGCAATGTGTCAATGCCAATGCTTTTTTTTGATATTGTCGGTGAGTTGCTTATCAGAATTTTTGTATGAAGTGCTGTCCCGTCATAATGAAGTATCTCGATTTTCGGACATGTAGACTGAGAAATAAGAGAATACTGTTTTTTGCTGTCTTCGTATGAACTTTTCGCATTGTCAAGAAATCCCATATAAACCGCCTTAAAACAAAAAAGCCGGCTACTTCTTCTACTGAAATAGCCGGCTTCAAGCGTTGAACACCTTGCATTAATCGTATCACATTCAATTTGTGTTTTCAACGTGTATTGTGCCAAACAGCCCTTTCAAAATTGATTCAAGACGCTTGAAATATTCCTCTGTATTTCCGC
>CAVJKK010000237.1:0-3220 GCA_963649855.1 Anaerovoracaceae bacterium | reverse complement strand
ACTTCCCCTAACTTTCTTACCTGCCACTTATCTGTAAAGCCGGCAAAGCGGAGGGCGGGCCTGGTCTGGGCGTTCTGGGGGAACATTTTCTGGAGCATTGATTTTTTTACGCTGGTCAATTTGTTGTACTTTCGCTGGTAAAGGGTAATAAGGCGGTCAAGCTGGCGGAAATATGAACCGATTTTCTGTTGTTCGGCACTTGATGTCGAATATACAACCGGAATTTCTCCTAAATCTCCAAGATATATTCCAGGCTGTGCAGATGTAGATTTTCTATCATTAAGCTCCTTCTGAAATTTCTGTCCTTGAATTTCGGAATATAAGAACTCTGATGTAATCTCATTAGAAGGTCGCAAAAAAGCAACACTCCTTTGAAATGTGACATTCTTAGGCTGAGTTAAAATCGCCGTTTCTCCAATTGAACCAACGATAGTTAAAAGTACATCTCCCTTTTGAAGTTTGAAATTAGAATGAATGCTATTGTACTCATCTTCAGAAATCCTTCTGTCAGATTCATCCCATTGTACTGTTCCGTTTTTTATATTCTTAGCACTCAAAAGCAGCGGTCCATCATTGGCATCCTTATGGGTGTCATGTGTTCCATCTTTTAAAAGTGTCAAGACTTCCCCTAACATCTTCTCTTCCCACTCTTCTGAGAATCCCTTAAACCTTATTACCGGCTCTTTTGCTTTTTCGCTCATCTTTAGCACTCCCTGCCTGCCGGCAAGACAGGTCCCAGTAATTTCTTAAATTCCGCTAAGCCTTCCATATCCGCCGGGCTTCCTGTAAGGTCGTCTATCATCGTGCAAAGGGCGTTTTGTGTTTCGTCTATTTCTTTTTGTACATGGGCAAAGGTGGTCTGGTATTTTTTTGTAAGTTCTTCAAGTTTTGTAACTAAGGTGCCAACAATATTCTGCACTATGTTCATAAGGCTGGCTGTAAGCGGTTTTATCCATTTTTCTTTTAAGAGCATTATAATCTGGTCGTCGCTTAAGGTTTCTATTGTGTCTATAGTCTTTTGGGTAAGAAGGGCAGTATCTTTTTTAACCTGGGCTTTTAAAGACTTTTCCTTTGCATAAAGGTCTAAAACTTTCTTTAACTTTTTAAGTGTTTCTTCTTCGTAAGTTTCATTTTTTATGGCTTTTGTAACTTCGGCAATAACAAAACTGTCTTCGTTTACAAAGTCCGCTTCTTTTTCTTCTTCTGTAAGTGTTTCAAATATTTCTTCGTACTCACCTGCAAGCTGAGTAAGGCGTTCTTCTTTTTGCTTTAATGCGGTTTTATCCTGCAAAAGAAGGGTGTTCTGCACTAAATCAAGGGGAATAATCATATCAGAGCTAACGGTTTTGCAGGCACTTAAGCCTTCCGTCTGGATTATTTCTAAATCAACGGCAATTTTATTCCATGCGTCGTCAAGAATCTGGTAGGCTTCGTATTTATCTACAAGAGGAATGTTTTTAAGGCGTGTAAAAATATTCTGGCTAAGCACTTCTTCTGTTTTAGAAATAGTCAGGCTTTGCATTTTACAGATTAATTCGCCGTTTAAATATTCGCTAAAATCTTTAAAAGCATTACAGAAGGTGTTTTTAAAGTTTTTAACGTCTGTGTGTTCTGTTACAGATTTTTTAACGTCACTTTCATTAAGAGTGTAATATCCGTTACCAGTATTCTTAAAAAGAAAAGAACGCAAAGCAGGAAAGGCCTGCCAGTAAGAGTTTAATTTATCAAGCTCATATTCCGGGATTCCGCCGAACATTAAGGCGTAAATGTCAAAACTTTCGGCTTCTTCGCTGGAATCTACATAACGCGGAATGTTTAAATTGTAGTCATTTGCCCGGATTTCTTCGCGGTTTACTACTTTAGAAAACTTTTCTATTGACTCTCTGCGCGTTACCGTGTCAACGATTTTTTTAATGTCAGAGGCACGCAGTTTGTTGTTCTTTCCTTCTTTTATAAAACCTTTAGACGCGTCTACAATTAAAACATCTGTTGTGCTCTTTTTTTGCTTTAATACCATAATAATAGTGGGGATTCCTGTTCCGTAAAAGATATTTGCAGGTAAGCCTATTATTGCGTCAATCTTATTTTTTTCTATTAAGTTTTTACGGATTTCGCCTTCTTCGCCGCCACGGAACAAAACTCCGTGCGGAAGTACAATCGTCATAATTCCATCAGGTTTTATGTGGTAAAGGTCATGCAGCAAAAATGCGTAGTCCGCCTTACCCTTTGGGGCAAGCCCATAACCTGCATAACGCGGGTCGCCTTCTTTATCCGCCGGGTTCCAGCTTTGTGAATACGGCGGGTTAGAAACAACTGCATCTACATAAAGCGGATTGTAAGTTCCTGCCGGGTCGTTTTCGTCAAAATATGGCCAGTCATCTTCCAGCGTGTCGCCGTTTCTCGTTACAATGTTGTCGGCTTCAATTCCGCGCATAACTAAATTCATTCGCGTAAGGTTGTACGTGTTTGCCTTTAGTTCCTGTGCGTAATATTTAACCCTGTTTTCGCCTTCAATGTACTTGGACGCGCTTTTTCCGATGTTAATAAGAAGAGAACCTGAACCGCTTGTAGGGTCGTAAATCTCGATTTTCTCCCTTGTCTTTAAATGATTTGCAACAATTTCAGACATTAAAAGAGAAACTTCGTGCGGCGTGTAGAACTCTCCTGCTTTTTTACCTGCATTGGCGGCAAACTTTTCTATTAAATATTCATAGATAAAGCCTAAAACATCGTATCCCTGCTTTGCGTCCATCGGAATATCTTTTATAAGCTGGATTAAGTCGCTTATAGATTTTGACTGGCTTGCAGCACTATCCCCAAGTTTAGAAAGTCCTGTCTGCAAGGTGTCAAAAACGCCGTCAAATACTTTTTTGTGCGTAGGGTTTATTAAGCGGCTGAATGCACTAAGGGCGTCGCGCACATCAGAAACGCTGAAATTGCTGCCCTTTTTAAGCCATGTAGAAAACAGATTTTCGTAGGAAATGTAATATCCAAGATTCTTTTGAATGCTTTCTACAGTTTCTGTGTCTTCTTCTTTAAGGTCTTGTAAATATTCGTCTGTCCAGTCATTTGCTTTAAGGTATTTAACTTCTTTTTCTGAAAGGAATTTATAGAAGATGAATCCCAAGATATAGTCTTTGTATTCGTTCGCCTCGATTTTAGAGCGCATTTTATTTGCAGATTCCCAGATTTTAGAAGCCAACTGCTGTTTGTTCATTTT
>CAVJKK010000236.1:0-3240 GCA_963649855.1 Anaerovoracaceae bacterium | reverse complement strand
CCTTTCAAAGGGCTATAGAGAAAGGGTGAACTTTGCGCAGGCGTTTGTCTACCGACCTGAAATCCTTGTTTTAGACGAGCCTGCTTCGGGGCTTGATCCTGAGCAGATTGTAAAGATGCGCGAAAGCGTTAAGAAACTGGCAGAAAATCACACGGTGATTCTTTCGACGCATTTGATGCAGGAAGCCGAAAGCCTGTGTGACAGAATCATAGTTTTGAATCACGGAAAAATCCTTGCCGACGGAACGATTCCCGAGGTCATTGAAAAGGCAAAGGCACAGACGCTTGAACAGGCGTTTTTCACACTCGTTCACTCTGCGGACATAAACGGTAAAAATGAACAGATCTCTTTATAAAAACTCACTTTACGCATTTTTTATTGATCCTCTTTTTTATGCATGTTCAGTTCTTACGGTCTTGTATGCGGCGTTCATGTTTTTTCTGGCAAACCGTTTTTTTTCAATGGCGAACGGTTCTACTTCCTTAATTCCGTTTTTCAATTCGCTTGCCTCGGTCTGCGTGCTGACGGTTCCTCTCCTTACGTTCCGCCTCCGCCGTTTCATAAATGACGACTCCCTTCCGGTGAGCGCGCCTGTTCGTTTCCTGACGCTTTCTTTTGCCGTGTTTACGGTTGCCGTGATTCCGGTTCATCTTTTAGTCTGCGTTCCCGTCTGCGTAAGTTTTTTTGGAAACGTTGATGCAGGGCAGGTTTTTACGGGATTTACCGCTTCATTTCTTTACATTTTCTGCTGTGCAAGTCTCACAGTTTTTTTGTTTTCGTTTTTTTCTGCTTCAAAAAGCACGCTTGCAATTCTTTCGGGCATGCTGATTTTATTCTGCTTCAATACTGTCCACATCATTCCTTCATTTTTGAAAGTGAGCGATTTTACGGCGGGATTTCTGCAGAAAGTGAGTTTTGCGTGGCGGTTCAATGCTTTTTCAAAGGGAATTTTTGATTCGCGGGATTTTGCATTTTTTGTCCTTGCGTCAGTGATTTTCATTCTCCTTGCGTCTGCGAAAGAATTCAAACGGACGGGAAGAAAACTTAACAGGGCGACTGTAATTCTTTCTTCGCTTACGATAATTTTTCTCGCGCTCTCTCTTGAACGGCTTTATTTCCGCCTTGATTTTACGGAAACAAAACAGTATTCGGTTTCTGCCGTCAGCCGTGAACTGTGCTCTAAACTTGAAAATCCGCTGAGGATTACGTATTACCAGTCAAAGGAATTAAAGCAGTTTTATCCTCAGACGCAGGACGTGAGCGAATACCTTGCTGCCTTTGCCGGCTCTGACAGAAACGTTTTTTTTACGGCGCAGAAAGCTGATCCCGATAAACTCGCACGGCTTGGAATTCAGGGAAGGCAGATGCGCTCTGAAAACTCCACGAAAGTTGAGTACACTTACGTTTATTCTGCGGTTCTGCTTCAATATCTTGATAAATCTGCGGTCATTCCGTTTGTAATTTCTACAAAGACCCTCGAATACGACCTGGCGCAACGCATCCAGCAGCTTCTTACGGGAAGTGAACGCCATCTCTACATAATCGCGGGCAACGGTTTTTCGCTCAGCGAAGACTATTCTTACGTTGAACCGTGGCTCAATGCACGCGGTTTTTACACGGAAGTTCTGCCTTTGTCTCAGGTTTCGCAGGTTTTAGACCATCTGGAAGCATCGAAGGCAAAAGATTGCCAGATTCTCCTCATCGGCTCTAGAAATCTTACTGAAGAAAATGCGCACTCCATAAAAAAAGCGTGTGAACGCGGAACTTCCGTCCTTGCGATGACTTCTCCCTACACGGTGAACCTGAAGGATGAATGGAAAGTAACGGCTTCTGAAAATGATTTTTTCTTAAAGGTGCTCAACGAGTGGGGCTTTGTTTTTGATTCTTCACTTGCAGAAGACCTTTCAAATTTTCCGCTTACGATGACTTCTGGCGAGGGCGTAAACACAACGTACAGAACGATGAACTATCCGCTGTGGATAAGCGTCCTTCCTCAAAATGAAGCGTTTGAAGGCGTAATGCTCAGCTGGGCAAGCCCTTTAGTCTGCTATCAGAGTGCAGAACCGCTTTTAGTTTCAAGTCCTTACGCGTGGAAGCAGAAACCTTCTTCCGATCCTTCAAATCTTTTTCTTCTTGACCCTTTCAATGTTCCTCAGACCGCTGGGGCAGCAGGGGCGGAAAACGAAACTCTTGTACTCGGGGCAATAGCGCAGACGGCAGGCTTTTCGGCAGCGGTGATTCCAGACCAGTTTTTTTTAAGTTCCTTAATGACGGGCTTTACGAGCACTTCGGAGCAGGGGGATTTCAGAAATTACGATTACACTGCGAGCCTGCTTTTAAAACTCCGCGGGGAAGAAAAAATTGCGCGCCTCATGCAGAAATCTCCGTCTAATACTTCGCTGTTTAAGATTTCTGACGAAGGCGAATTTGTAAGGGCTAAAAATGCCACGATGGCGGTGAACTTTGCCGTTTTGCCGGCGCTGATTTTAGTTTCTGCCGCCGTGTTTTATGCCGTGCGCCGGCATCGTGAGGAAGCAGAAAAATGAACATGAAAAAAATTAACCGTTTTCTTTTTTGTGCGACAGTTTTTTCGGCAGTGCTTTTTCTCTTTTCTTTTACTGCCGGAAAAAAAACGCAGATAAAATCCGTAAAGTCGGCACTTTTAAATCCTTCGTACAATTCAAAAATCTCCGCGCTGATAATCCAGAATCCAGAAGAAATCCTGACACTCCGGAAGCAGAAAAACTTCTGGTCGGTAGAAAAAAGCGGAATCCTCACGTTTGCAGATACAAAAACTGTGGAAAATTTTACTTCTTACCTTACGAAAATCCGGAACCTGTATAAAATTTCAGACGGCAAGGACGCAAAAACTGAACTCAACCTTACGGAAGACAGCGCGACAATCGTCACTGTGATTGACGAAAACGGAAGAATCGTTTCAAAACTCTATTTCGGTGCAGATGATGCGCTCACGTCGAGAATCACGCTTGCAGCAGAAAAGGGAAAAAACTGTTTTGAAACCGAGGATGATTTTTCTCCGTATTTAAAAACTGATTTAGATTTCTGGGCAGTTCCTGAAATTTTCTTTGCGATAAAAAATCCTTCAAACCTCAATCTTTCTCCGGCAGATTTGCACACGCTTCAGTCTCTGCGGCACGGTAAAATCCTTCCTGCATCTTCCTCCGTCCTTAAAAATCTGGAAATCGAAAATTCGGTTACGCTTTACGGGCAGTATGATTC